>JALTMR010000375.1 GCA_027001525.1 Gammaproteobacteria bacterium | reverse complement strand
TGCTTGTACTTTAGCGCCGGACTGCCACAGCGCTTCGATCAGTGTGCGGCTGGGGGCGTCACGCATGTCATCGGTGTTGGGCTTGAAAGACAGGCCCCATACGGCAAACGTTCTCCCTTTCAGCTCCTTGCCAAAGTGCGTGGTTACTTTGTTAAAGAGGAGTTCTTTTTGCTGGTTGTTGACCGCTTCCACCGCGCCAAGCAGCTTGGCGTCATAGCCAATTTCTTGAGCCGTTCGCTCCAGCGCCTTGACGTCTTTGGGGAAGCAAGAGCCGCCATAGCCGCAACCAGGGTAGATGAAATGGTAGCCAATGCGTGGGTCAGAGCCAATGCCTACACGCACTTTTTCAATGTCCGCACCCAAACGCTCAGCCAGGTTGGCTAATTCATTCATGAAGCTGATTTTTGTTGCCAGCATTGCATTGGCTGCGTACTTGGTTAATTCCGCTGAGCGGATATCCATGACCACGAGGCGTTCATGATTGCGGTTAAAGGGCGAATAGAGCGCCCGAAGTAGTTCGGTGGTTCTGGGATTGTCTGTTCCGATGACAATGCGGTCCGGCTTCATGAAATCATCGATGGCCGCCCCTTCCTTGAGAAATTCCGGATTGGATACCACGTCAAATTCGTATGTCTCGCCCCGGGATTGCAGTGTGCTGGTGACCTGCTCCTTGACTTTATCAGCCGTACCCACGGGCACAGTTGACTTGTCAATAATGACCTTGTATTCGTTCATGTGCTGGCCAATGGTGTTGGCAACTGCGAGTACGTATTGCAGGTCTGCCGAGCCATCTTCGTCAGGGGGAGTGCCTACGGCGATAAACTGAAAAAGACCGTGATCGACCCCTTTTTTGACGTCCGTTGTAAAGGTGAGTCGTCCGGCAGCGCTGTTTCTGCGGACAATCTCGTCAAGCCCCGGCTCAAAAATAGGGACCTCTCCCCGGTTAAGCATATCGATTTTGGCTTCATCAATATCGACACAGACTACTTCATTGCCAACGTCCGCCAGGCATGCGCCGGTAACCAGGCCGACGTAACCAGAGCCAAACACCGTTACTTTCATTGATATTTCCCAATTGTAAGGTCTGTATATTGTCGAGTTTGCTCGGTGAGCAACCCTCAAAGGTGCATAAACATATCAAAATTAACCGATTTCGTCAGCAAAATATGCTTTATGGGTGCCTCCGGCCCGTTAGGGTTGTAAATGCTTATTATGGCGGAAGTATATTCGGTATGATCCTATGCCCAATCAGTGGAGGGGCACCTTCCGCCTCTGCGTTGGTTGTGGTGACATTAGCAATTTAGGAATTGACATACATACAGGCATGTTCAGGATATTTCGACACTACATTCCCACGGCTCTACTCTGTCTGTTTTTGCTGGAGGCACTGGCGCTCGTTTTGTCAGTGAAAGCCGGCGTTGTCGCGCGTGAGTTTTGGGGGAATTCAGGTCCTGACGTGCGTGATGATGTTGTTTGGGGGCGGGCTCTGGTGTTCGCGTCGGTTTTTCTTGTTTGCCTGGGTATGTTCGGGTTGTATCGCCGCTCAATGCGAGGCGGAAAGAATGAAATGCTGTTGAGGCTGGTGCTGGGAATGTTGGCCGGGCTCTCTGTGATGTCGATGTTGTTCTATATTTTTCCCGATCTGTTCTTGAGGCGGGGGGCTTTCGCCTTCGCATTCGGCTTTTCCCTGGTTGCTCTGGTATTGATTCGGGTCGCTTTTTTTCGCCTGGTCGGGGGGGAATTTTTTAATCGGCGTGTGTTGGTGTTAGGCGCCAATGAAGGGGGCAGGCAGTTCAAACAGTTTCGTCGACGCAGTGACCGGCTAGGCTTTGTGGTGGTTGCATTTGTTCAGTTGCCGGGTGAAAGCGTAAGTGAGATTGGCGATAAGGTGGTTAGCCTTGATGTTTCATTGTTGGAGTATGTTGAGCAGGAAGGTGTTCAGGAAATTGTGGTTGCGTGCGGGGGAAGAGAGCCTCCCGGGTTGCTGGATGATTTGCTGGACTGCAAGATGAGTGGAGTTGATGTGATTGATATTGTGACGTTTGTCGAGCGCCATATGGGGAAGATCCGCGTTGATATGTTAACACCTACCTGGTTGATCTACTCTGACGGTTTTCGGCGGGGTATGCTTCAGGGGGCCACAAAGCGGTGTTTTGACATTGGCGTGAGTGGTTTGATGTTGGTGCTTTTTTTGCCGGTCATGCTTCTTATTTCCATTGCCATAAAAATGGAAGATGGTGTTCGTGCCCCGGTGTTTTTCAGGCAAGTGAGGGTTGGTAAAAACTGGGGCCTGTTTAGAATCATCAAGTTTCGTAGCATGGCGGTGAATAGTGTCGGTGAGGTGCGCTGGACCGACGAAGAGGACGAGCGGGTCACCCGTGTTGGCCGTTTTATTCGCCGTGCCAGGCTTGACGAGTTGCCCCAGGTGATTAACGTGCTCAAAGGTGATATGAGTTTTGTAGGTCCCAGGCCCGAACAACCGGGTTTTGTTGAAATTCTTGTCGATTCTGTCCCTTATTATGCCGAGCGTCACCGGGTTAAGCCGGGTATTACCGGTTGGGCACAAATACACTACCCCTATGGTGCCTCTGAGAGGGATGCTCTGGAGAAATTGCAGTATGATCTTTACTATTTGAAAAACAGAAGTCTCTTCCTGGATGTGTTGGTTTTAGTGCAAACGGCGGAGACTGTTCTTTCCGGCGATGGTGCTCGCTAGTGTGGTGTAACAGACAATACGTGCATATAGAGCGTCACAAATTTGTCGCAACAAGGCGCCGTTCGCAGGAAATGTCGAGCACCTTTTCAAGAACGGCAACGCAGTGGCGGCGAATTTGTGGCGCTCCCTCCGGGCAAAGCGCTCATCCCCCATCTGCGTTGTTGTGTTTTCTCGACGTAGGTCCGCTATGCCTTCAAGAACACGCCTAGCAGCTGAGGGATGAGCACTTTGCTATATGCGCATATTGTCTGTTACACCACGCTAGTGTCTCTGAGTCAGTGTGCTGGATTAATCGGAGAGCGGTGAGTATGTCCTTGAATGTCGGTGTTTGGAGCTATCTCGTTGCTTCTGCGGCCTATTTTCTGTTTAGCTTGTTGCTGCTCGTTAGTTGGCGGGGGCGTTTTCAGGGCGGCTTGCTGGTGGCTGCATCCGTAGTGACCGGCTTGTGGGGCGCTGCATTTGCGTACCATGCGTTTCTGGGTTATCCCAGTCTGTGGTGGCTGCCCATTCTGGATGTGGCCCGGTATGCCTTATGGTTGTTCTTCTTGGTGGGGCTGCTAAATGTCGGGGCCAGCTCGGAGGGTGGTCAGCGGCTGCTTTCGTTCGTGAAGCTTCGAGCCATTGTTGTGGCTATCAGTTCGGTTTGCTTTGGCTTTTTGGTTGTTCATTTTCTTTCCATGTTTGGGGTGATCACAGCTGATATCGAGATCTATTCGATATTCTACATTGGGCTATCTGTCATTG
>JALTMR010000374.1 GCA_027001525.1 Gammaproteobacteria bacterium | reverse complement strand
AGTGGCGGAACGTGTGGGCGCGAGCCTGCTCGAAGAGAAACTCCATGCGCAGCAGGGAGCGGGCTCTTTCGTTAAGTGGCTGTTCGTAGATCATCGGATTACGAAGGGCTGTGTGCTGTCCGTGGGTATCGATGTGCTGGCCGTGCGTCGCGGTTGCCGCAGAATGTGAGATCACGTAGGTGTCCGTATCTGGTCATTGGGTCGTCAATTCCCCTAGTTTACGCGAAGCAATGGATAGGGCAAATGGCGGTGTCAAATCGTCGCCAAATGTCGTTGAATGCAGACGTGCTCATCTCGTTTTCGCCATATTCAGGTAGCGTCGGTGCAGTGTTTCGACTTGCTGTTGCAGCGCACCGAGATCACCGTTGTTGGTGATGATGTCGTCTGCGGCGGCCAGGCGTTCGTTACGCCCCAGCTGTGTCTTGAGTATGGCGTCTATTTCGCTGTCGCTCAGGCGGTCCCGCTTTTTGATTCGCTGGCGGCGAATGTCATCGGTGGCGTCAACAACTACAATTCGCTCAACTTCGTCCTGTTGCCCGGCTTCTAGCAGCAGGGGGATTGCGAAAATGCAATAGGGTGTCGCCCGTTGGCGAGCCTGGCGTTTCATTTCGGCCAGAATGCGAGGGTGAAGCATCTTCTCCAGTTGTCTTCTCTTGGCTGCGGAGGCGAAGATGACCTCTCTCAGGCGCTGCCTGTCCAGTTGGCCCTCATTGGTGAGGATGGATGGCCCGAATTGATGGGTGATTTCTGTCAGCGCGGGCTGGCCGGGTTCGACCACCTGGCGGGAGACAATATCAGCATCAACCACCGGCACACCGAGTTTCCCAAACAGCGTGGTGACGGTGGATTTGCCGCTGCCGATGCCGCCTGTGAGGCCGATGATCAGCATGGATGTGTCAGTTTGGCCCGCTCATGTGCAGGTAGGCCTGAGTGAGATCTTGCCCCCAGATCAGCGTAATCCAGCCTGCGATAGCCAGATAGGGACCAAAGGGGATGGGGATGCTTTTGTCACGCCCGAGAATGAGAATCATGCCGATGCCGATCACGGCCCCCACCAGGGATGACAAGAGAATAATGACGGGCAATACCTGCCAGCCCAGCCAGGCCCCCAGCATGGCGAGTAGCTTGAAATCACCATAGCCCATGCCCTCCTTGCCGGTCAGAAGCTTAAAGCCCCAGTAGACGGACCAAAGTGCGAGATAGCCGACAATTGCCCCGATAATGGCGGACTCGGGGGGAGTGAACAGTGCAAACAGGCTCAGGCCCAGGCCAATCCAGAGAAAGGGGAGGGTAATGGCGTCGGGGAGCAGCTGATGGTCGATGTCGATAACGGTCAGCGGGACAAGTGCCCAGGTCAGCAGCAGCGCTGCCGCCGCCTCCCAGCCGAAGCCAAAGTGCCAGGCGACAAAGGCCGACAGGGTGGCTGTGACTGCTTCAATCAGCGGATAGCGAAATGAGATCGGTGTACCGCAGCCGGCGCATTTTCCACGCAGCAGCAGGTAGCTGAGGAGCGGGATGTTCTCCCAGGCTCTGATTTTATGGCCGCAGCCGGGGCAGCTCGACGTCGGTACGGCCAGGTTGTAGGGCTCGGAAGGGCGCGGGGATGTCTCTGGATTGGCAAGCTCCTCGCATTGGGCCTGCCACTCCCGCTCCATCATGATGGGAAGGCGGTGGATGACTACATTGAGAAAGCTGCCCACCAGGGCACCGAGTACCCCCGCCAGGATGACAAATGCAACAGGGTGGGCTGAAAAATAGTCCAACAAGAGTAGGCTCTCCGTGCGCTGGCGGTCTGCTTAAACCACTTGACCCATTTTAAAGATGGGCAGGTACATGGCGACCACCAAACCACCGATCACGACACCAAGAAAGGCCATGATCAACGGTTCCATCAAACTGCTCAGGCCATCCACGGCGTTATCGACCTCCTCTTCATAGAAGTCGGCCACCTTGGCCAGCATGGCGTCCAGCGAGCCGGCCTCTTCACCGATGGCCACGAGCTGCACCACCATGTTGGGGAACAGGCCCGATTGACGCATGGACATCTGTAGTGACATGCCGGTGGAAATTTCGTCTCGCATACGCAAAATACCATTGGCGTAGACAACGTTACCCGCTGCGCCGGCCACTGTGGTCATGGCTTCCACCAGGGGGACACCGGCGGCAAACATCGTCGAGAGTGTTCGAGCGTAGCGGGCAATGGTGGCCTTTCGGATAATGGCGCCAAAAATGGGAGCCTTGAGAATGGAACGATCGAGAAAATCCCTGAAAGCCTTGGAGCGCCGCTTGGCCTGGACAAAGGCGCTGAACAGGGCGAAAACGGCGATAAAGATGGCCCACCAGTAGGAGATCATAAAATCGGACATGGCGACGACCATCAACGTCATCGCCGGCAGGTCGGCACCGAAGCTGCGGAACATGGTGGAAAATTGCGGTACGACAAAATAGAGCAGGATGGCGGTGACAATAAAAGCCGCCACGATAACAGCAGCGGGGTAGAACAGCGCTTTTTTGATCTTGCCCTTTATGGCCTCTATTTTCTCTTTGTACAATGCCACCTTATGCAGCAGGCTTTCGAGGATACCGGCCTGTTCGCCTGCGTTAATGAGGTTACAGTAGAGACCGTCGAAATAGAGAGGGTGTTTGGCGAGTGCCTCAGCGAAGGAGTTACCGCCTTCAATATCGTTTTTGATGGTCATCAACAGTTCCTGCATGGCCGGGTTTTCGTGGCCGCGGCCGACGATGTCGAATGCCTGCACCAGGGGAACACCCGAACTCATCATCGTCGCCATCTGACGACTGAAAATAGCGATGTCTTTTGGGGTAATCTTTTTATTGCCGGAGCCGAAAAGCGGTTTTGGCTTCTTTTTGACTTTCAGCGGTTTGATGCCCTGGCGTCGTAATTCAGCTTTTACCAAGACTTGAGAGTTGCTGCGCATCTCCCCCTTGGCGCGGTTGCCACGCTTGTCCTTGCCTTCCCAGACAAAAACATCCTGTTGTTTTTTTGCTGATTTTTCGGCCATTTTACTCAGTGATTACTCGGTTAATCTCTTCCAGACTGGTCACACCCTGGCAAACCTTCTTTATGCCTGATTCGCGTAGATCGGGGATGCCTTCCTTCTTGGCTTGATCGGCCAAATCGATGGCCGTGCCTCCTGCCATGATCAGTCTACCCATTTCTTCAGAAATTGGCATTACCTGATAAATACCTACCCGGCCTTTATAGCCGTCAGTGCACTGGTCGCAACCGACGGCCTTGTAGAGCGTCATGTCGGAGTTGATTTGCTCCTCTGTGAAGCCCTCTTCTCGCAGTGCCTCTTCGGGGATGTCTGCCGGGGTCTTGCAATGACTACACAATTTTCGTGCCAAACGCTGGGAGATGATGAGCGAGACGGCCGAGGCGATGTTGAACGGTGCGACGCCCATGTTGATCAGGCGTGCCAATGTTTGTGGGGCATCGTTGGTGTGGAGGGTGGATAAAACCATGTGGCCGGTTTGCGCCGCCTTGATGGCGATTTCGCCCGTTTCAATATCACGAATTTCCCCGACCATGATGATGTCAGGGTCCTGGCGCAGAAATGATTTCAGTGCGGCGGCGAAGGTAAGGCCGGCTTTGGGGTTGACGTTGACCTGGTTGATTCCCTCCAGGTTGATCTCCGCCGGGTCTTCCGCGGTAGAGATGTTGCGCTCCGGCGTGTTCAGAATGTTCAGGCCGGTGTAGAGCGAGACGGTTTTGCCGCTGCCGGTGGGGCCTGTGACCAAAATCATGCCGTAGGGTTGATTCAGTGCGTCGAGGTAGATCTTCTTCTGTTCTGGCTCGTAGCCCAGCGCATCGATGCCCAGTTGGGCGCTGCTGGGATCCAGTATCCGCATGACGATCTTTTCGCCAAACAGTGTCGGGCAGGTACTGACACGAAAATCGATGGCGCGATTTTTGGAGATTTTCAGCTTGATTCGGCCATCTTGTGGTACCCGTTTTTCTGAGATATCCAGTCGTGACATTACTTTCATCCGCGCCGCCAGTTTCACCGCCAGGCTGATAGGCGGTGCGGCCACTTCGCGCAGGATGCCATCGATGCGATAGCGTACACGGTAGTTTTTCTCGTAAGGTTCAAAGTGAATGTCTGAAGCACCTTTGTTAATGGCGTCGAGCAGGATTTTATTGACGAAGCGCACCACGGGGGCATCGTCGACCTCTTTCTCTGAGGCGGTTTGCTCATTGTCGTTCTCGTCGCCGCCGGAGATGTCCAGATCTTCAAGATCTTCGTCCTCCAGGCCCTCCATGGTGGTGTCCATGGCGTCCAGGGTCTTGGCGATAATTTTTGCCAGGGCAGGCTCTTCCACCAGGATGGCATCTGTACTGATGCCGGTGGCGAACTTGATTTCATCCAATGCAATCAAGTTGGTGGGGTCTGATATGGCAACGTAGAGCCGGTTGCCTTTTTTCAGCAGCGGCAGTGCGTTGTGTTTTCGGATCAGGCTTTCATCGACCAGTGAGGTGGTCGCCAACTCAAGATCCATTGTGTTGATGTCGTACAGGGGAAAGCCAAATTCATTGGCTGCGACGCGGGCCAGGGTCTTACTGTCGATGAGTTTTTTTGCGACGAAGTGGGAGACTAATGAGGTTTTGGTTTTATCTGCTTCCTGCTGAGCCTCAATTGCAGCTGACTCGGGGATAAGTCCATCCTGCACCAGGCGTCTCGCGAGTCCGTTCAATGCTGCTGAGTTGGAAGTGTCCATGTCGCCTACTTAAACTGATTAATGTCTAGTGTTATATCGACCCTGGTGAGGATCAGTTTAGTGGCGAAAATGTGATGACTGTCCGGGTTTGGTTCGCTTGATTGGTGCAGCTGTTTTCCAGCTAAAAAAAGCCCCGGAAATCCGGGGCCTTGTTTGGCACTAAGTGGCTAGTCTGTTAGCCGCCAACTTTAGGACGATATTTCGCATCCACGGTGCCGCCGGTCACAGCCCAGGTGACTGCGCCGCCAGGGTTTACAGTGGGTGTCAGGACTAATGTGTTGCCAGCCAGTGGCGCCGGAACATTGACTACCGTGCTGCCGCAGTTTGCATCCTGTGTGCCGCCGTCAGCCATCATGGTCAGTGTCAGCTCAGCCGTGCCATCAGTTGCCATCGTGACATCCCGTACGATACCCAGGCAAGTTTCGGCAGCGGCATTGGCTGCTGATGTGTACTCAGCCAGATCGTTGTAATCGGCCGGCAGCGCCTGATTGATTTGTGCGTACTCACTGATGGCAAACTGGATGGGGCGAAGGGCAGCCAGTGGATCTGTTGATGCCTTTGTCCGTACCGTATAAAGCTGGTACTGCGGAATGGCCACGGCAGCCAGAATGCCGATGATCGCGACCACGATCATTAACTCAATCAGGGTGAAACCTTTTTGGTCTTTTCTTTGCAATTTTTTCATGTCTGTTTTCCTCTAGCTGGTTATTTGATGATTCTGTCCAGAGCCTTAGCTTGAAGTTCTGTGCTAAGAAATATCGGTTGCTTAGCGCAGGGCTTTAGGCGTTAGTTCCAATCGAACACGTTGCCTTGAGTGTTGATAACGCAGCTTGTGTGCCAGCTTTTCTTGTGTGCGCGTGGACGAGGGAAAGTTTAGGAAAAAGTGTGACAGGCGTCACATGAATTGCGGTTTATGTGGGCCTTGCGAGAGCTCAGGGCGGGGTGGGGTTGTGTGGTGACGGTGAGCGTTATTCGCCTGGGTGACCAATTTTGTCACTATGTGACGGTAGTGGCTGTTTCACTGCTGGCGCATTGTCACATTACGACAGAACTAATAGAACACCCCCTAATCGATGTTGAATTTTTTCAGCCGATAGCGCAGTTGGCGGAAGGATAGGCCAAGCAGTTTCGCTGCGGCAGTTTTATTGTAGCGGGTTTTTTTCAGTGCTTTTATGATGGCGCTGCGTTCGGTGGCATCGAGATAGTTCTCCAGCTCGACACTTTCTTTGTTTTCGTTTTCGCTCTTGAGCGTGGCTGTGTTTTTTGGGTTTTGACTGAGGGGAGGCAGGTTCAGGTCGTCGGGTTGAATAATCTGGTTTTCACACAGGGTAATGGCGCGTTCCAATATATTCTCCAGCTCTCTGACGTTGCCGGGGAATGCGTAGTGTTGAAGTAGTTGCTGTGCTTCGTTGGAGAGCGCCGGTTTTTCAAGCCCCATGTCGAGGGTGATTTTATTTAGAAAATGTTCCACCAGTTGGGGAATATCTTGGCGACGCTCTCTGACGCTTGGTACTTGAAGTTCGATGACGTTGATGCGGTAGAAAAGATCCTGGCGAAACTCCCCGTCCCTGACCATCTTGGCAAGATCTTTGTGCGTCGCGCTGAGAATTCTGATGTCGACACTCTGTTCGGTCTGGCTGCCCAAAGGGCGTATCGCTTTCTCCTGTATTGCTCGTAGCAGTTTGACCTGCATGTGCAGGGGCAGGTCAGCGACTTCGTCGAGAAAGAGGGTGCCGCCACTGGCCGCCTGAAAAAGGCCGATTTTGTCATGGGTTGCTCCGGTAAAGCTGCCTTTTTTATGGCCAAAAAATTCGCTTTCCATGAGCTGCTCGGGGATGGCGCCGCAGTTTACAGGGACAAAGGACTTCTCTGCCCGAGGGCCTTTCGTATGGATGAGGCGGGCAACCAGCTCTTTGCCCGTGCCCGATTCGCCACTGATGTAGACGGGGGCCTGGCTACAGGCCAGTTTGGTGATTTTGCCGCGTATGCCCTGCATGGCATCGGAGTCCCCCAGAAGCTGGTGGCGGCTGCGCCGGTTGTGAGTTTGCTTTTGAGTGTCCGGAATTTTCAGGGCGGTGGTGGCCAGATTGCGCAGAATGCCCAGATCGACGGGTTTTGAGACGAAGTCGAACGCGCCCTTCTTCAGAGCGGTGACAGCGGCCTCCATGTTGCCGTGGGCGGTGATGACGGCCACGGGCAGGTCGGGGTGGTTTTTCTGGATATGTTCCACCAGATCGATGCCGGAACCATCCGGCAGGCGCATGTCGGTGAGGCAGAAGTCGTAATGATGGCGGGCCAGCTGTGCTTTGGCTGTACTGACATCGGTGGCCAGGTGGCTGTCGATGTCCATGCGGCCCAGGGTCAGCTTGAGCAGTTCGAGAATGTCGGGCTCGTCGTCAATAATCAATGCCAGGTAGCGGTTGCCCATCAGCTGTTCCTTCTGCGTCTGGGGTCAGCAAAGGTAATCCTGAAGCAGCTTCCGCCCGTTTCGGTGGCGGCGTAGGTCAGGTGGGCATGGTTGCATTCGCATAGCTCTTTGGCGATGTAGAGACCGAGGCCGGTTCCTTTGGTGTCGGTCGTGAAGAAAGGCTCGAAAATGTGGTCAATTGCCTCGGTCGGGACGCCCGGGCCGTCGTCAATAATATCGAGGTAGGGGCTGGGGCTGTTGGGTGTCAGCCCGGCCTGCAGCGTGAGCCTGTTTTGCTTGTTGTGTTCGTTGCCGTGGTGGATGCCGTTGTGGCACAGATTCCATAACACCTGGTTGAGCTGGTTGGTGTCGAAGGTGATGTCTATGTCCGCAGGTTCCACATCGATGGTGATGAATGTGTTGTTCGGATTGAGATTCTCGCTACGGAAAAACTCCTCAATAAAATTTTCCAGCCAGGGCTTGATTGCAATGGACTCCGGCGCTGGCTGGCGCCGTCGCCCCAGTTGCAATACGTTTTCGATGATGTTGTTCATGCGTTGTGAGTTGGTGCGAATGATCTCCGTCAAGCGCAGATCGGTGGCGTCGATATTGGGGGATTCGGCGAGCAACTGGCCAGCGTGGCTGATGGCTCCCAGAGGGTTGCGTATTTCGTGGGCAATGCTGCCGGCCAGGCGTCCGAGCGAGGCCAGTTTAAGTTGCTGGGCTTGCTGGGCCATAGTGGTGGTGTCTTCCAGGAAGATCAGTGTGCCGCCATCCTCTCCGAGGTTGGCAAAGCGGGGCAGTACCTCGGCCACTGCGCTGGTGGCCCTGAATTGCTGAGGTGTGTTGCGCCGGTCTTTGCGCCACATCTGTAGCTGGTCTGCCAGTTGCGGGCAGAGTGTGGCGAGGGGTTGTTTGTCCGAGAGCGGAGTAGTGTTGAGTAGCTGCTGGGCGGACTCGTTGATGAGCCGGGCGTGGTTGTCTTCATCAATCACCAGGACACCGGTCTGCATTCGCTGGATCACGTATTGGGCCAGTTGCTCCATGTTGGCCAGGTCGATACCGCGTTGTCGCGCCAGCGCTTCGCTGGCGCGTACCTTTTTGGCGAGGGCGTGGGCGAGGATCGCCGTCGCAAAAAAGGTGGCGCCAAGCAGTCCTGCGTGTGTGTAGGCCGCAGGTTCCAGCGGGTTGGTTAGCTGGTAGTAAACGTGTTCGCCCAGCATCGCCAGTGTGGCGGCGGCGGCCAGGCGCATGGCGGCCTGCCCGGCCAGCAAGATGCTGCCTCCGGCGACGGTGACGACCATCAGCATGCCCAGCCCACTTTGCACTCCGCCGCTGGCGTGCATGATCAGGGTGATGGCAGCAATATCGACCAATACCTGGATGTGCACCTGAGTGTTAAAGTTGGGTTTTTTCCAGGCGATGGTGAACGTATTGGCGATGCAGACCAAGAGATAGATGCTGGTGACCGCAAAATAGAGCCCGGGGTTGTCCTGGCCGATGGGTTTGAAGTCGAGGTCGGCAGCACCGATGATGAGTAGCAGGCCCGCCAGTAGCATCCGGTAGAGATTGAACAGGCGCAGAGGCCGCCACGTTTGATTTGAATCGCGTTCCGCAGAAAACTGTTGGTCGCCAAAATTGGAATTGCTAATTGTCACTGACCCTCTTGAGCTATTGCATAAATCAGTAAAAAGTTAAGTGGTTCCAGAGGGTTA
The DNA here is from genome assembly GCA_027001525.1 of Gammaproteobacteria bacterium. Lineage (GTDB taxonomy): Bacteria > Pseudomonadota > Gammaproteobacteria > Tenderiales > Tenderiaceae > JALTMR01. The sequence continues at coordinate 3,945 of JALTMR010000374.1, read as the reverse complement.
TATCGGTAGATTGTGATTGGGCTTAAACTTGGGCAGATCTTTTTCCTGCGTGGCGACAGCTACTGCTGTTCGGCGTGCTCCTGGCAGCAGTAGTAATGCCCGGCCCTTTCGATGGCTTCAGTGCTTGGGATGTGTAGTCCGCACTGCTCACAGCGAACCATGTCTTTGGTTTCCGGGGCGCGCCGGGCTAATTGTCGCTTGTTGGCGACTGTCTTGTGAATACGTCGATACACGTAGAACAGCAGCCAGATGATGGCAATAGCAATGATGAGTCTGAATATGAGCATGATCTCGTTCGATGTGTGACGACACGATGGTCGGGGTGAGAGGATTCGAACCTCCGGCCCCTGCCTCCCGAAGGCAGTGCTCTACCAGGCTGAGCTACACCCCGTGTTATTGGTTAAGCGCTTTTCAATACGAACGGCTAACTGAAAATTCTGCCAGCGCATGCAAAGCATCTTTATACTGGCTGGGCTTGAGATTGGCAATGGCTGCGGAGGCTCGATTCGCCTCCAGGCGGGCAATGTTTGCGGTGTACTCGATGGCGCCGGAACTCTGAATTGCCTGGATGACCGCATCAATGTTTTCTCTGCCGTCACTCTCAATGGCTTTGCGAATGAGTCTGGCCTGTTCCGTATTGCCGTGACGCATGGTGTATATGAGAGGCAGGGTGGGTTTGCCCTCAGCCAGGTCATCACCAATGTTTTTACCCATCTCCTCGGTGGAGGAGCTGTAGTCCAGTACATCATCGATCAGCTGAAAAGCTGTTCCCAAGTGCATTCCGTAGGTGGCCATGGCGCGTTCTTCGTCAGCCGGGCGGCGGCTGATGATGGCCCCCAGCTGCGTGGCGGCTTCAAACAGCTTCGCCGTTTTGGAACGGATGACCTCCATGTAGCGCTCTTCGGTGGTCTCGGGGTCATGGCAATTGAGCAGCTGCAGCACCTCGCCTTCGGCAATGGTGTTGGTGGCATGGGCGAGGATTTCCATTACACGCATGTCTTTGAGCTCGACCATCATCTCGAACGAACGAGAGTAGAGGAAATCGCCCACCAGTACGCTTGCCTCATTTCCCCAGATGTTATTTGCTGTTTCCTGGCCCCGGCGCATCTCTGAGGCATCGACTACGTCGTCGTGAAGCAGTGTGGCGGTGTGGATGAATTCGACGATGGCTGCCAGATTGATGTGCTCGCTGCCCTGATAGCCAAAAGCGCGGGCCGAGAGCAGTGCCAGGATAGGCCTGAGTCGTTTTCCTCCACTGTTTATAATGTAGTGCCCCATTTGGTTGATGAGCACGACATCGGATTGTAGCCGCGCATGAATGAGCTCATTGACGGTGTCCATGTCGTGCTGAATCAGCCCAAGGATCTGTTTGATGTCGATGGGGGCAGCGTCGGGCATGGTCTGAACTTGAGGGTTGGTTTGGATAGGCATGGGCTAATTTTAGAAGTGATTGGTGACGGGTGACAAGCGATTTAAATACTGTGTTTGACGAAAGTGTGTTTGAGCGCTAGAATTCCGCGTCTTTGGTATCGCCCTCGGTTTCCGCTTAGTGCTGTTTGGCGCTAGGCATCATTAAGAATATTTTTGGAGAATACGGCATGTACGCTGTGATTGTCTCTGGTGGTAAGCAGCATCGCGTCTCTGAAGGGGATGTGTTGCGCGTAGAGAGTCTGGCTGTAGAAGAAGGTTCTACAGTTGAGTTGGATAAGGTATTGATGGTCGCCAACGGCGAAGACATCAAGATCGGTGCACCTTATGTTGATGGTGGCAAAGTGACTGCGACTGTTAATGGTCATGGTCGCGGCGATAAAATCAAAATCGTCAAGTTCCGTCGTCGTAAGCATTCGCGCAAGCAGATGGGGCATCGTCAAAACTATACAGAACTGAAAATCACTGGCATCGCTGCTGGCTGATTTCTATTTGTAACAAAGAATAGAGGTGTAGCAAATGGCTCATAAAAAGGCTGGTGGTAGTACTCGTAACGGACGCGATTCCGAAAGTAAACGCTTAGGCGTCAAGCGTTACGGCGGTCAGGTTGTTAAAGCGGGCAATATTCTTGTTCGTCAGCGCGGCACACGTTTTCATCCGGGAGCTAATGTGGGTTGTGGTCATGACCACACTCTATTTGCCACGGCGGATGGTACGGTCGTGTTTGAAAACAAAGGGCCAAAAAATCGCAAATTTGTGAGTATCGTTCCCGCCTAAGGCTGGTTCGTTCCACATGGTAATTCATAAAGGCCTCGTCTTTAGACGGGGCTTTTTGTTTTCTGGAGTCTGCCAGATTTAGGTAATCGTAGCGAGCATGGAGGGAGGGCGAGTGCAAATTTTCACGATTTTGGGGCGCATAGTGGGGCTATGTAACGAAAAATCGGGGACATTTGAATCGCTCTTCCACCAGTGCGGTAGATTATTCCTAAATCTGACAGGCTCCTGGTCCCAGGTAAATTTCGAGTTCTGCTGCGATGAAGTTCGTTGATGAAGCATTTGTACGGGTTCAGGCCGGCGACGGTGGTAATGGCTGTATTGGTTTCCGCCGTGAAAAATATATCCCTTTTGGTGGTCCTGATGGTGGGGATGGCGGGGATGGGGGTAGCGTCTATTTTGTCGCGGATGAAAACCTGAATACCCTGATTGATTTCCGCTTTAATCGGGATTTTCGTGCCGAGCGGGGTCAGAATGGCAGCGGTGCCAACTGCACAGGTAAAGGCGGAGATGATCTTATCGTGCGCGTGCCGGTGGGCACCTCTGTTTTTGATCAGGATACTGAAGAGCTGATTGGTGATCTGGTTGAGCCCGGTCAGCGCTTGATGGTGGCCAAAGGCGGCTGGCATGGCCTGGGGAATACCCGTTTTAAGAGCAGTACCAATCGCGCTCCTCGCAAGGCGACGCCGGGCACGCCGGGCGAGGTCAGGCGTTTGCATCTTGAATTAAAGGTGCTGGCGGATGTGGGTCTGTTGGGCTTGCCTAATGCGGGTAAGTCTACCTTTATCCGGTCGGTCTCTTCCGCCAAGCCCAAGGTGGCTGATTACCCCTTTACCACGCTCTACCCGAATTTGGGTGTGGTCAAAGTCGACTACGAGCGGAGCTTTGTTATTGCCGATGTGCCAGGGTTGATTGAGGGTGCTTCTGAAGGGGCGGGGCTCGGTATTCAATTTCTAAAGCACCTGTCGCGTACGCGCTTGCTGCTGCACCTGGTGGATGTTGCTCCCTTTGATGAGTCTGATCCTGTGGACAATGCCCGTAAGATTGCCACTGAGCTGACGCAGTTTAGTCCGGAGCTGGCGGCGCGTGACCGTTGGCTCGTGTTAAACAAGGTGGATCTGTTACCGGCCGAGGAGGTTGATGCCCGTTGTGACGAGATTGTTAAGCGTCTCAATTGGCAGGGGCCTGTTTTCAGGATCTCCGCTATTTCCGGGCAGGGAACCCAGGCGCTGACCTTTAAGGTGATGGAGCTTCTGGAAGAGAATCGATAACCAGGTTTTGTTTGCGTAACGAGATGAGTAATCGACAGCAAGTGAAAAAAGCCCGTCGCTGGGTGGTCAAGGTTGGCAGTTCGTTGGTGACCAATGATGGACGAGGCTTGAACGTTGAGTTGATTGGTGCCTGGGTGCGACAGGTTGCCGAGCTGCAAAAGCGAGGGATCGAAGTGGTGCTGGTCTCTTCCGGTGCTGTTGCTGAGGGGGTGACGCGAATGGGGTGGTCCGAGCGCCCCAAGGCGTTGTACCAGCTGCAGGCGGCAGCAGCTATTGGTCAGATGGGGGTGGTGCAGGCCTATGAGTCCCACTTTCAGGCGTATGGTATTCACACCGCTCTGGTGTTGCTGACACATGATGATCTGGTCGATCGGCGACGCTATCTCAATGCCCGAAGTACGTTGAAGTCCCTGATTCAGATGAGTGTCATTCCTGTGATAAACGAGAATGACACGGTCACCTTCGATGAAAT
>JALTMR010000373.1 GCA_027001525.1 Gammaproteobacteria bacterium | reverse complement strand
CTCCCACTCAATCGTCCCTGGTGGCTTGCCTGTGATGTCATACACCACGCGTGAAATGCCCGACACTTCGTTGACGATGCGGCGGGAAACGTGGTCGAGAAAGTCGTAGGGCAGGTGGGCCCAGCGGGCGGTCATGAAGTCGATGGTCTCCACTGCCCGCAGCGCTACGACGTATTCGTAGCGGCGACCATCTCCCGTTACGCCGACGGATTTGACCGGCAGGAAGACGGCAAAGGCCTGGGAGGTTTTGTCGTAGAGGTCGTGTCTGCGCAGCTCTTCGATGAAAATATTGTCCGCCAAGCGCAGCACATCGGCATACTCTTTTTTCACCTCGCCAAGGATGCGCACCCCCAGGCCGGGGCCGGGAAAGGGGTGGCGGTAGACCATGTCCGAAGGCAACCCCAGTGCCACACCCAGCTTACGTACTTCGTCCTTAAACAGTTCGCGCAGAGGCTCCAGCAGCTTGAGTTTCATGTGTTCAGGCAGCCCGCCCACATTGTGGTGGGATTTAATCAGGTGGGCCTTGCCCGTTTTCGCTCCGGCAGACTCGATGACGTCGGGATAGATGGTTCCCTGGGCCAGCCACTGGGCATCGCTTAACTTGCCGGACTCTTCTTCGAAGATCTCCACAAAGAGATTGCCGATGATTTTTCGCTTCTTCTCCGGGTCATTTTCCCCCGCCAGTGCGTCGAGAAAACGCTGCTCGGCATCCACCCGAATGACCTTCACCCCCATGTGCTCGGCAAAGGTGGCCATGACCTGATCGCCTTCCTGATAACGCAGTAGCCCGTTATCGACGAAGACACAGGTCAGCTGTGCGCCAATGGCCTTATGCAGCAGCGCGGCCACAACCGAGGAGTCCACCCCGCCGGAGAGGCCGAGAATCACCTCATCGCCGCCCACCTGCTCGCGAATCACCGCAATGGCATCGTCGGCGATGTTGCCCGGCGTCCAGTTCGCTGCGCAACCACAAATGGTGTGGACAAAGCGTTCGATAATGCGCTGGCCCTGGCGCGTATGGGTTACCTCGGGGTGAAACTGCACACCGTAGAAGCGTTTATCTTCATTGGCGATGCCGGCGATGGGGGCCGAATCGGTCGAGGCCATCAATTTGAAACCCTCGGGCAGAGCCACTACACGATCTCCGTGACTCATCCACACATCCAGCAGGCCATAGCCCTCTGGCGTGATGTGGTCTTCAATATCTTTTAGCAACTCGGTATGGCCACGGGCACGCACCTGGGCGTAGCCGTACTCGTGATGGTCGGCGTTCTCCACCTTGCCGCCCAACTGGGCCGTCATGGTCTGCATGCCGTAGCAGATGCCCAGCACCGGCACACCCAGCTCAAACACAACTTCAGGGGCGAGCGGTGCGTCGCTGGCCACCGTACTCTCGGGGCCACCGGACAAGATAATGCCCTTAGGGGAGAAGGCGCGGATCGCCTCTGCCGCCATATCCCAGGCATGGAGCTCACAGTAGACCCCGGCTTCGCGTACGCGGCGAGCGATCAGCTGCGAGTACTGGGAACCAAAATCGAGGATCAGAATACGGTCGGAATGAATGTCCATACTGAGCTTTACACTTTAAAGGATGTTGTTTCAGAAAAGAGACCGACCCGACGACAGCGGGCCGGTGTGTGGTGCGGCAATTAGTCGATCCGGTAGTTAGGGGCTTCACGGGTGATGGTGACATCGTGAACATGACTTTCTCGCATCCCCGCCGAGGTCACCCGTACAAACTCGGGCTTGGTCCGCATCTCGGCGATGGAGGCACAGCCAGTGTAGCCCATGCTGGAGCGCAAGCCGCCCATCAGTTGATGGATGATGGTCAGCATGGAGCCCTTGTAAGGCACCCGGCCTTCAATACCCTCCGGCACCAGTTTTTCAACCCCTTCGTTGGAGTCCTGAAAGTAGCGATCACTGGAACCCTGCTGCATTGCACCCAGCGAGCCCATGCCGCGATAGGCTTTGTAGGTTCGCCCCTGATAGAGCTCCACCTCGCCCGGCGCCTCTTCGGTCCCGGCAAACATGCTGCCCACCATCACGGTATGCGCCCCGGCCACCAGCGCCTTGGCCAGATCACCGGAAAAACGTACACCACCATCGGCAATGAACGGCACACCAGTGCCTTCGAGGGCTTTGGCCACATTGGCCACAGCGGTAATCTGAGGCACACCAACGCCGGAGATAATGCGTGTGGTGCAGATCGACCCCGGGCCAATCCCTACCTTCACCGCATCGGCACCGGCCTCCACCAACGCTTTGGCCGCAGCGGCAGTAGCGATGTTGCCGCCAATCACCTGCAAATCGGGAAAATTTTTCTTGGCCCAGGCTACCCGGTCGATCACGCCCTGAGAGTGGCCATGAGCCGTATCCACCACGACCACATCAACGCCGGCCGCTGCCAGCGCGGCGATGCGCTCGGCCGTATCCCCCCCGGTGCCCACGGCGGCACCGACACGCAGACGCTCCTGAGAGTCCTTGCAGGCACTGGGTTTATCGATGGCTTTCTGGATATCTTTCACTGTCACCAGACCACGCAGGTGAAAATCACCGTTAACCACCAGAACCTTTTCGATGCGGTGCTCGTGCAGCAACGCCAGGATCTCTTCGCGTGGTGCGCCCTCGTCCACCGTGATCAAACGCTCTTTTGGGGTCATTACACTGGAGACCGGGGCATCAAAGTGGGTTTCAAAGCGCAGATCGCGGTGCGTGACAATGCCCACCAGCTCTTCGCCATCCACCACCGGCACGCCGGAGATATTCTTGGCACGGGTCAGTTGCAGCACTTCGCGAATCGTCGTTGACGGCGGTACGGTGATGGGATTTTTAATCACCCCGCTCTCGTACTTTTTCACCTTGCTGACCTCTTCGGCCTGCGCCTCGACTGACATGTTTTTGTGGACGATACCGATGCCGCCTTCCTGAGCCAACGCGATCGCCAGGCGGGACTCCGTCACGGTATCCATCGCCGCAGAGACCAGCGGAATATTCAGCTCAATCTCGCGAGTCAGCTTCGTCTTGAGCACAACCTGTTTGGGCAACACAGTGGAGTGGGCGGGCACCAGCAGGACGTCATCAAAAGTGAGGGCTTCTTCAATGATGCGCATAGGGCAGGATCCTGTTGATAAAAACCGGCTATTATACTTCGACACGGCGCCAGACGCAAAAATGGCTTTTACTGACAAAGCGCCCTCCAGCGAGCTAAGATGCGCGGCTATGGCATTGATCTCAAAAACATCTTCTGACAACGCGATTCCCCAACGCGATATTTTTTCCGTCTCCCGCCTGGTGCGAGAGAGCAAGGCGGTGCTGGAGGGCAGCTTTCCGCTACTGTGGGTGGAGGGCGAGATATCCAACCTGGCCCGCCCCGCCTCCGGCCACCTCTACTTCACGCTGAAAGACGAAGCCGCCCAGGTGCGCTGCGCCATGTTTCGGATGCGCAGCGTCCATCTTGGCTTTCG
>JALTMR010000372.1 GCA_027001525.1 Gammaproteobacteria bacterium | reverse complement strand
CGGGTCACTGCCTGCCAGCGCATTAAGATTTGCCACCAAGCCGGTACCGGCATCACTGCCATCAGAGCGCCACAGCTCGTAGCCGGAGGTGCCGTCATTGGCACTGAAAATGAGTTGATTCTGATAAGCGAACAGGTGCAGTGGCGAATACTGCGCCGAAGGGTTGGCATCTCCGACAATCAACGTGCCGGCATCAGTGCCATCTGTTTTCCACAGTTGCAGCCCCCGGCTGGCATCGCGCGCCACAAAAAACAGCTCGCCACCCGCCACGGTCAGTGACACTGGTGAACTGCCAAAGGCGCCGGGAAAGCTGTCCTGCACCATGAACGTTCCGGCAGCGGTGCCGTCGCTGCGCCACAGCTCCCGGCCGTAGCGCCCGTCATCGGCCACAAAGTAGAGCAGCCCGTTAAAGGCGGTCAGATATTGAGGGCGACTGCTGCCGTTGGGGTGAATGTCAGCCACCAGCTCGTTGCTACTGCCGTCGGTACGCCACAGCTCCGTGCCTCGCAGCGGGTCAGAGGCGCTGAAGTAAGCCATCCCCCCCAGCTCAACAAACCCTTCGGGGTCGAAGCTGACGGAGACATCCCGCTCACCGTCGATGTCTTTGACCAGCCGGATCTCTTCCGTCACCGCCGCGCTCGCCGGGCCGGCCGCACCGGCCAGAGCCATGGCCAGCACAGCCTTGGTGAACAGCTCGCCAACGATTCTATTTCTCATACACCCACTTCCTCTACCACCGCGCCACCTCATCGAGACCGGCCAAGTTTATCAGATCCCCTTCGGGCCACCGCCACAACACCGCAGACGATCCTCCCCTGTTCGACCCCGGCGCAGCGGAAAAATTTGATCGAGCCAAAATGGCCACCCCGGCTGCCGGCAGGCTACTTCGCCTGCGTCTTCGTCTGGCCACAACGCAGACACCGATACAGTGTCACCAATTTGCCCGACTTCACGTCAAACGGTCTTTCCTGCACCACCTCCCAGCGGTGAAAACCACTTTTACACAACCCCTTGCCCTTATGTTTTTCAGCCGCTTTGGGCCGGCGAAATTTGATCACATCACCCATAAAGCAAGCACACTCCTCGTTATCGTTACCCATGTCCGGCGTTGAATAGTAACCTAAGACGTTGTCGTCAAAATCGATAAGAGAAGGAGAGTGGACCATGCTACGGATATGCACCTACAACATAGAACACTTCGACAAACGCTTTAACAGCGACAACACGCTCAAGCTCAGAGGGAAATCAAAGGAGGCCCTCACGAGCCTGAAGGAGATCATCGCCACCATTGACCCGGATATCCTGGGCATTGTTGAGGCCCCCAACACCTCTCTCAGCAGTGACAAGTCCACCGTTGAATGTCTGGAAAACTTTGCCCAATGGGCCGGGCTAAGGCAAAGCAAGGCACTCATCGGCTACCCCTCTGCGGGTCAACAGGAGCTGGCCCTGCTCTACGACCCGGACAAAGTCACCCTCCAGCACAGCCCCGGCGGCCGTCGCAGCAGCAAAAGCAATCCTCGCTTCAACGAAGAGCTCTACTTTGATACGGATAACGACAATATTAAAGAGGTCTATAAATTTTACCGCCCACCCCTCGAAGCCAAAGTCAGCTACGGCGAGGGGCAGGAACTCTACATTCTGCTCGCCCACGCCAAATCCAAAGGCATCTTCAAGGCGACAGACATGATCCACTGGCAGCGCGAATCAGAGCGCAATCGCCGCAAACTCTTCGCCGAATGCAGCTGGATACGCAAACGCGTGGATGAGTGGCAGAAGCAGGCACGCAAAATCGTCGTCATGGGCGACATGAATGACGGCCCCGGCATGGATTTCTACGAATACCAGTTTGGCCGCAGCGCGGTAGAGATCATCATGGGCGACCTGTTCCACCCCGCCACCGCACTCAACAACCACATTGGCCGCCCCAAATGGACGAACAAAGGCTGGTCGCCCTATAGCGCCCGCTTCAAAGACCGCTTCACCGGCGCCAACGTCAACGTTCTCATCGACCATATTCTCAGCTCACAGAACCTCGACGTCAGTGGCGACCAACCCCTGATACTGTGGAACCCCTACGAAGAGGCCCTGGCCAAACCACTCAAGCGGCATCTGACCAGGGCCTCGGATCACTTCCCCATCAGCCTGGACATCCGAACGGATTAAGCCGCACACAGAAATACGGGGAAAAAGTATTTTTTACATAAAAAACAAAATACTACTTGCCATTTAAAAACAACAAGTGCAATATACGCACCTCGTTTGCGGAGCGGTAGTTCAGTTGGTTAGAATACCGGCCTGTCACGCCGGGGGTCGCGGGTTCGAGTCCCGTCCGCTCCGCCAACTTTTCTCCTGCAGAAAAGAGACGAATTCAAATAAAACCGCTCTCCGAAAGGAGCTGCGGTTTTTTTTCGTCCGCAAAAAACACGCTCAAACACACTGAGTTACAGGGCGAACTCGCCGCCTCCGCTACCCCTTTGATTTTAACGATGCGACAACCGTCCTGCCTCGCGAACAACCCCGAGGGCCAGACGCAAAAAAGCCTGCATAAAGCAGGCTTTTTGAAAGATGGTGCCGAAAGAGGGATTCGAACCCCCGACCTACTGATTACAAATCAGTTGCACTACCAGCTGTGCTATTTCGGCTAAATTCATTTGCGAAACAGGGCGTGATTCACAAGAGGGGCGTATTCTAACCTAACTTTTCTGTAGATGCTACTACTGACAACCACGTTTTTCTGCGCTGACGCTGGGAAATTTTCTCTCCATATTTGCCCATATTTCGGCGGGAATGGCGCGCCCCTTCCACAACTCCAGATCCAGCCAGTATTGGGGCTGTGTGCGGTAGAGAGGCTCCACCTCTACATCGTAACCCAGGCGTGCGATCGACTTTTGCCTCCGGTCGGCCTTGTCCGGGTTGGAAAAAACCCCGACGGAGATGGAGTTCTCTTTCGATCCCCCGGCAATGATCAACGCATCCTCCACGCCTTTGGACTGCAGATAGCGCAATACTTCCCGCGCCCCCTGCAACGAGCCTTGGGGCGGGATATAGACCCAGTACCCGGCCCGACGCCGCGCTGCCGCTGCCCGCTGCTGGGTGGTGATCTCTTTGCCGTCAAACAACGAGGCGGCCTGGCTGACATCGCTCACCATGGAAAAAGGACCGACGGTAAAGCAGGCTTTGGCAATTTCATGCGGACCCAGTGTTGGCGGCGCGGAGCGCTTTGCTGGTTCAGGCGTCGACACCGCCTCGGCCGTGCGCCCTTTTCTCTCCTGCTGCTCGTTCCACTCGGACCACAGCAACATCGGAGCCCCCACCATGGCGGGTTTTGCCACTGGCGCCTCATCGGGCTCAGCCAACAGCAGCTGCCAGCCCAGAAAGGCGACATTGGCCAGTAATAATAGGAGTGCGACTAATCTCATCTGGTTTGAGTTGCGATTATTTGTAATCCGCGCAGTACCAAATCGGGCTGCATATGATC
>JALTMR010000371.1 GCA_027001525.1 Gammaproteobacteria bacterium | reverse complement strand
CCCCACGGACAGCACACAGCCCTTCGTAATCCGATGATCTACGAACAGCCACTTAACGAAAGAGCCCGCTCCCTGCTGCGCATGGAGTTTCTCTTCGAGCAGGCTCGCGCCCACACGTTCCGCCACTCCACCTGGGACAGCCGGGCTGCACTGCGGGCCCTGTTTGACCTGATGAGTGTTTTTACCCGTTCGGATATCAAAACCGAGATCATGAAAGAGCTGGAACGCCAGGCCAGCTTTCTCGACCGCCTGGCAGAGAACCCGCAGGTCGACAGCAGCCGCCTCAATGAAATACTGGCGGAAATGGATGCCCTGATCGACCGGCTCTATACATTGCAAACCCAGACACTGGAATTTCGCGATAACGATTTTCTCACCAGCATCAAACAGCGCAGCACCATCGCCGGCGGCTGTTGCGATTTTGACCTGCCTGCCTTTCACTACTGGCTATCGCAACCGGAGGAGAAACGGATCCTTGATATTCAGGCCTGGCTGGAACCTTTCGATCCCATCCGCCAAGCCGTCATTTTGCTGCTGCGCCTGATTCGCGACAGCGGCGAACCGACGGAGGAGATCGCCAGCGGCGGTTTTTTTCAACGCACCCTGGACCCCAGCCACAGCTGTCAACTCATTCGTGTTGCCCTGCCGGAGAACTCACCCTACTTCCCCGAAGTCAGTGGCAGCAAACACCGTTTCAACATCCGCTTTATGAAGCACAGCCTGAGCGAACGCCCCACCCAGGCAAGCGACGATATCGACTTTATCCTGACCTGCTGCATCCTATGAACACACCAACGACAGTTAACTGCCCCACCTGCGAAACAGCCGTGGAGTGGAGCGCCGCATCAACATACCGCCCCTTTTGCAGTGAACGCTGCAAGCTGATCGACCTCGGTGAGTGGGTCAGCGAAAACCATCGTATTCCCGGCGAAGAGCTACCTCCCGAAGCACTCCAGCTCCAGGACAAAGATCAGGGCCACTACTAACCCGGCTCCACCCGCCAACGCGTCAAATCGCCTCCCCAAAGCGCTCGGATCGCCGCGACCCCTTGGGCACCGTGGTGAAAAGCCACCCCCAGGTCAGAAGGCCCCAGGCCGCCCAGGGCAAAGACAGGTATGGCAGCACCATCCAGCAGATGCTGCAACTCGGGCCACCCCAAGGGACGGGCACCGGGATGGCTGGCAGTAGCGGCCACCGGGCTGAGCACGGCAAAATCAGCGCCTATCTTTTCAGCCTGGGCCAGCTCCTGCCCGTTATGGCAGGAGGCAGCCACCAGAAAGGAGGCCGGGAGAGGCCGTTGGCTCAGCGCCATCAGGCGCGTGCTGCTCAGATGCACGCCATCCGCCCCCAGCCGCTCAGCCACAGAGGGCTCGGCATTGAGCAATACTCTCGCCCCATAGCGACGACAGCGGCTCAAAACGTGCCTGGCCAACGCACTATAGGCCTCATCGTCCAATGACCTGGCCCGCAGCTGAACCAGACTCACGCCGGCGTTTAGCGAACACTCCAACTGTTGCATAAACTGGCGGGTATCATCCGGCTCCGGTGTAATGAGGTAACGATCCGGCAACTGCACCGCACTGACGATAGCCAGATTGGCCGCCGGAAACTGGCGCTCATTCAGAGCGTCCGGCGCCACCCACTCCACCGCCTGCCCTTCACAGCCGTGAGCATCACCCTCGAAATCGTCCACGCGCCAAACGTCCAGCAACACCGACCGATCACCGTAGTGATGACGAACACGGATCAGGGGACGAAACTGCGTGGCATCGATGCCCACCTCTTCCAGCAGCTCGCGCTTGAGCGCCTCAACCACCGTCTCGTCCGCCTCCACCTTGCCCCCGGGAAACTCCCACAGACCGCCTTGATGCTTATCCTGCGGCCGTAACGCCAACAACACTTCGCCACCCCGGTTAACCACCACCGCCACAGCAACATGGATCATCGACGCCATAATTTCCTCGAAAAAAAGATAACCAGTAACGTGACGAAGCTCACCGACCCCTTGCGACACCGGAACGAGAGTTTTTCTACCAAGCTGTCACCATAAAAGCCTCTCCAGACAAAACAGGCGAGGAGGAAGAGATGCTAAAAACCATCACAATGATCGGCATCATGTTTGCCGCCATTCATGGCAGCGCCAACATTGATGCACTGGCGGAGTACCAGGATCTGCTCATCGGCCTCATGGTTGCGCTGCTGCTAACGCCCTGGCTGACCCAGCGACTCGATTAAGCGAGCGAGGAAACACGCTGCAGCCTCGCCGGGCTGACCTTGTGGCTGCTGGCAAAACCTTCGACGTAGCGCCCCGTCTCAACGACAAAGCGAAAAAGTGAGAAATCGGCAAAATCGAATAACATGGCCGCGTCCGGGAAACGTTTGAGATAGTGCATCTTCGCCGCATCGTAGCCATCACTGTCGTCGGCCACCACCTCGATGTGCCCCTGCAAAATCAACCTGGCCAGCTGCTGCGGATCCCCTTCGCCGCTATCCGGCTCACTGATCGCCAGGGAAATCTTACCATTATCCAACAGGTTGCGAGTGTGTTTGGCCAAACGGGAGAGATGAAGATAGAAGCAGGAAAAATCCTCCTCGGGCGCATAAGCCACCCAGGAGACATAGGGGTCAGACTCATCCACCGTCGCCATCGCTGCCCAGCGGATAGCATGGATCAAACGGGCCAGGCGGCCATCGCCTGCCGGTTTCATTGCGGAGGCTTTGGGTTCCATTAGGCGTAGACATCCAGTCGAGGTGAGTAGTCAGAAAAGCCCGCCGCAGCAACGCCGGCGGTGGAGAGATAAGCCTCCAGCGCCCGGGCAGCCTGCGGCGAGGCCGATTTAATCTGTTGCATCTGTTCCTGATAGCGCTGCCGGGCCTGGCGCTGCTCATCCGCATTGGCACGCGCCTGTTGGCGGCGATCGTTGAGCAGCTCCCCCTCAAGCACCTGTTCCACCGGCGGCCGGCGGCGATACTCGTCCGCCCCTGACGCAGGCCCTCCTGGCGCAGAAGGCGGTGCGTCACTGCCACGAGAGAAGCTGGCACCTGGCCGCGGTGCAGTGGCCTCCGCACCATAAGCGGCAAGATGTGAGTTGGAGATCTCCATGACGCCAGCAGAGGCTACCTACAGTTAGAAGCTTATGCGCAGGCCAACATGTCCCTGGTCATCCAGTTTGACCTCTGGCCCACCATTTTCCAGGTCGGTGGTAATTTCACGATATCCGATGTAAATCGCTGCGCCGGGCAATACTTCATATTCGGCACGCGCCCCCACTTCCATAAGGTTTTCCGAATCCCCGAAGGTGGTAATGGTTGGCGCGTAGTTCACATAACCCAACACGGCAAACCGATCGGCACTGGGCGGGGAGTAGCGCGCCTTGCCCCCCAGCGTGATGGCCCCCAGCGTCGCATCCGCCACATCGAGCTTCACGGCATAGGCCTTGATGGCCAGACCAAAACTCAGCCCTGGCACGTCGCTGCCCACCTCACCCAACATGGCGATGCCGATGGAGCCCAGCAAGTCGTCTGTCTCAGTGTAGAGTGCACCGACCTCCAGATCGGTACGCCCGTAGCCGTTATACTCCATCGGCGAAGCATATTGCAGGTAGGCCGTATCGTTGCTGAGGTTGACCTCAACCTCATCAGCAGACGCCGCCAGGCTCGCGCAGCCTAATAAAGCAGGAACCAATAAAATTCGAAATTTCATGAAGATAACCCGTATCCGTTGAGCTAAAAAAGAGACTGATGCCGCTCGCGCACAAAGCACCCGGCAAGATCCGTGGCGCTATATTATCACGGCCTAAATTTTCGCCGAAGGCTACACTCGGCGAGCCGCCCTGGCACAGACCCATACCTGCACATGACGGGCCCCGGCCCGCTTCAAAGTCTGAGCCAACAGATCGGCAGTACTGCCCGTCGTCATTACATCATCCAGCAGCGCCACACGCTGGCCCGCCACATCGGCGCTCACGTCAAACGCCGCCACCAGATTACGTCGCCGCGCCTGCGCACTTTTGCCCACTTGAGGCGCTGTTGCCCGAAGCCGCCGACAACCGTCGCGCAACATCGCCACACCCAGCCCCCGGGCCACAAAACGACCCAGCTCGACACTCTGATTAAAACCGCGCTGGCGGATTCGCCGGGCGTGGAGCGGTACGGGGATCAGCAGATCAGGCAGCTCAACCACCCGCGCCGCCAGATCTTGCGCCATCAACTCCCCCAACAGACGGGCCACATGCAGCCTGGCGTTGAACTTCAGCTCATGAATGAGATGCCCAACGGGCTCAGCGTAATCGAACACGGCGTAGCTCTGCTCAAAAGCAGGGGGGTCGTGCTGGCAGCGACCACAACACCCCTCCTCCGTCAGCACCTCCCCACAGCGCCAGCACCCAGGCCCCCGCCAGGGCAGCTCTAGCCGACATGGGCGGCAGATATCCTGCCCGTCATCACCCCTCGCACCGCACAACTGGCAACGCGGTGGCAGCCACCAGGCTTGAGCATTTATTAACCACTTATCCACCATCACCCCCATCCTTGGGTTGACAGCTTCCCCTCCGGGGTTAATATTCGCCCCATCAGAAAAAGCCCAGCACTGTGAGAACACTATGGATAACACTATTTATACCCGCATTGACGAAATCACCCAACGCATTCTCGGCGGTGGTGAGATGAGCGCCGCCGAAGGACGCTGGATGATCGGCCTTGAGGACGACTACACACCCTGGCTCATGGCCGGTGCCGACCGCATTCGCAAGGCCAATCGAGGTAATGAGATTGAGGTCTGCGCCATCGCCAACGTGCGCTCGGGCAACTGCTCGGAGAACTGCTCTTTTTGCTCTCAAAGCGGACACCATCAAACCGATGCACCGGCTTACGACTACATCTCCTCCGACCAACTGCTGGCGCAGGCCCGCCAGGCCCGCGAATGGGGGGCCAGCGATTTCGGCATCGTCTCCAAGGGCTGGGGGGTGCGCTCTGACAAAGAGGCCGATCAGCTGAAAACCTATTTTTCCACCCTGGACAAAGACACCGACATTGGTCGTTGCGCCAGCCTTGGCGCGCTGGATAAAGAGAGCGCCAGGCTGCTCAAGGAAAACGGCCTGGAGAACTACCACCATAACCTCGAATGCGCCGAGAGCTTTTTCGACAATGTCTGCACCAGCCACACCTTTCAGGAGAACATCGACACCATTAACAACGCCCGCGAAGCGGGGCTGCGGGTCTGTGCCGGCGGCATCCTGGGCATGGGCGAATCCCTCGACCAGCGCATCGAACTGGCGGACACACTGCGCCAGCTCGGCGTCGAATCGGTACCGATGAATTTTCTCAGCCCGGTGCTTGGCACCCCCATGGCCCACATTGAGCCGATGAAGCCCTACGAGATTCTGCGCACCATCGCCACCTATCGCTACCTCATGCCTGCGGCCGAAATTCGCATCGCCGGTGGCCGACAGTTCCTGGGGGATATGCAGTCGATGATCTTCATGGCGGGCGCTTCCGGCGTCATGATCGGCAACTACCTCACAACACAGGGCCGCAGCGTTGATGACGACATCAAGATGATTCAGGACCTGAAGCTGGACATCCGTGGCGATACCCAGCAGCGACGCCAACAGGCGGCAGCCAGCGCCTAGCCCATTCATTCACACAGCCAGCCCATCGAACCGGCAGCCTGGCCGGTGCGATGGGCCTGCCCCCCCCCGACTATGCTCAACCTCTCCACCGAACTGGCCCGGCGACAGCGCGAAAACCTCTATCGCCACCGCCGCACGCTCGATAGCACCACGGGCACCCGCGCCCTGATCAACGGCCAGGAGCACCTCGCCTTCTGCAGCAACGACTACCTGGGCCTGGCCAACCACCCGGCGGTAGTCGCCGCCATGCAACAGGGGGCCAGCCGCTGGGGCGTGGGCAGTGGCGCCTCCCACCTGGTGAGTGGCCACAGCAGCGCCCACCATGCACTGGAGGAGGAGCTGGCCGACTTTCTCGGACGGCCACGGACACTGCTTTTTTCCACCGGCTACATGGCTAACCTGGGCACCATCGCCGCACTATGCAAACGAGGCGACTCTCTCTTCGAAGACCGCCTCAACCATGCGTCGCTACTCGACGCGGCCCGCCTCTGCCAGGCCCGTATGCAACGCTATGCCCACAACAGCGTCACCGCCCTGGCCACCAGGCTGGCGGCGTCTACGAGCGACACCAGGCTGGTGGTCAGCGACGCGGTTTTCAGCATGGATGGTGACCTTGCAGCCCTGCCCCAACTGGCTCAATGCGCCAGCCAACACGACGCCTGGCTGATGGTGGACGATGCCCACGGCCTTGGCGTATTGGGCCGACAGGGGCGTGGTACGCTGGATCACTATGGCCTGGACCATGACCAGTGCCCCATCCTCATGGGAACCTTGGGCAAGGCCTTTGGCACCTTCGGTGCCTTTGTCGCAGGCAGCGAGACGTTAATTGAGTACCTGATCCAGCACGCCCGCACCTACATCTACACCACCGCCCTGCCTCCCGCCGTAGCCGAGGCCACCCGCACCAGCCTGAAGCTGCTCCAGGCCGAAGAGTGGCGACGGCAGAAACTTCAGACACTCATCAAACGGTTTCGACAGGGTGCCACCCAGCTGGGGCTGACGCTGATGGACTCCACCACCCCCATCCAGCCTTTGCTGATCGGCAACAGCGCCAAAGCGGTTGCCATGAGCGAAGCCCTGTTGCAGCAAGACATTCTGATCGGAGCCATTCGCCCGCCTACCGTACCTGACGGCACCGCGCGACTGCGCATCACCTTCTCTGCTAACCACACCGAGCAGCAGATCGACCAACTACTGAATGCACTGGAGGCAGTGGCATGATCTATCAGGAGCAGCAGGGGCAGGGGGCAGACATCGTGCTGATCCACGGCTGGGGAATGCACGGCGGCATCTGGGCCGCAGTGGCGGAGCGATTGGCTCAGCGCTATCGCGTCACCCGCGTTGACCTGCCCGGCCACGGCAACAGCCCCATGCCGGCGGGCGGCTTTGACCTGCCCCGGCTCGCCCGGATGGTGATGGACGACGTACCGCAGCCGGCCACCTGGGTCGGCTGGTCGCTGGGAGGCATGGTCGCCATGCAGGCGGCTATCCAGCAGCCTCAAGCGGTCAACACGCTGGTTACCGTCGCCAGTCTGCCTCAGTTTGTCCGCGGTGACGACTGGCCCGATGCCATGCCGCGCGGCACGCTGAGCGGCTTTGCCGACCACCTGCAGGAGAACTACCCCGCCACGCTGAAACGCTTTCTCGCCCTGCAAGTGCGCGGCACGGAGAATGAACGCGAACTCCTGCGCCTGATCCAGCAACAAGTGGCCAGCCGCCCCCAGCCTGCGCCGGAGGCCTTGCGGCTGGGGCTGGAAATTTTGCGTACCAGCAACCTGCGTCCCCAACTGAATCAACTCAACTGCCCCTGCCACCTCTTTTTTGGCGAGCGCGACATGCTGGTGCCGATCAAGGCGGCCAGGGCGATGCATACGCTGCTGCCCCAGGCCCGCTGCCGCACCATTGCCGGCGCAGGGCACGCCCCTTTTCTTTCTCATCTCGAGATATTTTTGAGTGAACTTGAATTTTCACTGAGCCAACAATAATGGATTCCGACCGATATAACCTCGACAAACGCCGGGTACGCGAGGCATTCAGCAAGGCAGCACCTGATTACGACGAACTCGCCGTGCTGCAAAAAGAGATCGGCAACCGCCTTCTGGAGCGCCTCGACCTCATCAAACTCGAACCCCGCCGCATCCTCGACGTAGGCTGCGGCACAGGCACCTGGAGCGAACGCCTGAGCCAGCGTTACAGGCAGGCCGAAGTGGTCTCCCTCGACCTGGCCCCCGGCATGATCCACCAGGCCCGCAGCAAACTCTCTGCCTGGGGCCGCCGCTTTGGCAAGCGCCGTTTTCTCTGCGGCGATGCCGAGCAATTGCCCCTTGCCGACAACAGCGTCGACATGATCTTCTCCAACGTCACCCTGCAATGGTGCCAGAATCTCGATGCCGCGTTCACTGAGTTTCACCGAGTCCTGCGCCCCGACGGCCTGCTCATGTTCACCACCTTTGGCCCCGACACCCTGACCGAACTGCGCCAGGCCTGGGCGGCGGTAGACAACGCCGTACACGTCAACGCCTTCATCGACATGCACGACATTGGGGATGCACTGATGCGCGCCAGGGTCTGCGACCCGGTCATGGATACGGAGCACATCACCCTCACCTATGGCGATGCCAAAACGCTTATGCGTGAACTCAAGGGCATTGGTGCTCACAACGTCACCTCGGGGCGCAACCATGGCCTCACCGGAAAAACGAAGCTGAAAAAGATGCTCGCGGCCTACGAACAATTTCGTGATGCCGGCAACACCCTGCCCGTGACTTACGAAGTCATCTACGGCCACGCCTGGGGCAGGCCTTCGGAGACGCAGCAGCACATGGACGATGGCACGATACAGATCCCGCTGTCACAGCTTAAAAGAACCTGAGTGCGACAATATGAAGCATGCCGATGGCACCGCATCGGTGCTAATATTGGCGGATATTTTGGAAGTTTACCCCCCCTCTTCGCCCTGAACCGGCGGAAAAAACTTCGGAGTTAATCATGCAGTTTGAAGTCAGTGAGCAACAGCGCAAAAGAGCAAAAATCCCGCACGAAATTTTTCTGATCAATCTGGTCGCCGTCCACATCCTCTGGTTTGTCGCCGCCCTGGGCATCGCCAAATCGCTACCCCACCCCATTATCGCCATGCCCATCATGTCGGCCAGCATTTTGATTTACATCCTGTGGCGGGCAAAAAAAGCACTGCAAGGCGATGAGGACTGGTTCGTGAAGTGTCACTGGCAGATGGCCGCCAAGCGCGCACGCGTGTTCATCGGCATGTTATCGCTGCTGGTGATCGTGTCTGCACTGGGTTGGGTTGGTTACACCTACCTGGGCATGATGCAGATTGCAGTGATGGCCTTTATCGGCGGTGCGGGCATTCTTCCCATCATGGTGACCGTGCTCGGGCTGATCATTATGGAATCCGACTCCATGCACCAGGCCAGCCAGGGCAAACTGGGTAAAGCCATCGTCGAAAAATTCCCGAACCCGGGCTTGAAAGTGCTCGAAGAGTGATGGGACAAAACCACGAGGTGCCGCGCGGTTTTTTTGTCACGGGTACCGACACGGATGTCGGCAAGACCTGGGTCAGCCTGGGGCTGGTGGAGCAGTTGAAACGCCAGGGCAAGTCAGTAGGGGTAATGAAACCCGTCGCCGCTGGCTGCCACCCCACCGCCGAAGGCCTGCGCAATGAAGATGCCGAGCTGCTACAGCAACAGGCTTCCCTCAAGCTGGGCTACCATGCGCTTAATCCCTACGCCCTTGAGCCCGCCATCGCCCCCCACATTGCGGCAGACGAAGCAGGGCTTCGCATCGACATCGAAACCCTCTATCAACACTACCTGGCCATTGCCGGGAAAAGTGACTGTGTCGTGGTTGAAGGTGCGGGCGGCTGGCTTGTTCCCCTGAACGACTTTCAGACCATGGCCGATCTGGCCCAGCGGTTAACGCTGCCCGTCATTCTGGTGGTGGGGATGCGCCTTGGCTGCATTAACCACGCCCTGCTTAGCGCTGAAACAATTCGGGCAAGGGGGCTGGCGCTGGCGGGCTGGGTCGCCAACCGGATCACCCCGGAGATGCCCCGACTGGAAGAGAACATAGCGACGCTGGAGCAGCGTCTCGACGCCCCCCTGCTGGGCAGGATACCCCACCTCGGCTCGCTCGATGCAGCCACCATTGCAGACCATCTGACGCTCCCTCCGGAAGCAAACAGCCAGCGGCCGGACTGGCTACTCTAATGCTGCACCAGACCGAAAGTTAAAGCCCACCCAGGCGCTTGAGCAGGCGCCTTGCCTGCTCGGCATCCTGACTTGCCGGTGCGCTACCCATCACTTGGGAAAGATAGCGTTCGTAGTCCTCATCATGCCCCTGTTTCTCCGCATACCGGGCAGCGGTTGCGTACGCTGCGGCCTGAAAACGAGCCGGCATGACAGAGAAGAACTCATCAGCCATCAGCTCCTCCACCAGCTTTCTGCCTTCAACCAAGCGATTGAAAAACGGGGGTAAATTAACCTGAGTCTGGGCAATGACCAGCTTCGTCTTTAACACCACGACCACATCATTTCTGTGCTTGGTGATGGCATCGAGCGCCGCATCCAGCTTAACCAGGGCCTGGTCATTCAGCCGTCTCTTTTCCTCGGGCCTGAGCGCCTCACGGCCCTGCAGGGCAATCAACGCCCCCAGATAGGCATTCACCAGCGGATGCCCCGGGTGTTTGCGTTCTGCCGCGCGAAATTTCTTTTGTGCTTTTCGATGTGCGCGCTTATCCCCCTGAAGCGCTTCGGCAAACAGCCCCTCACCCTCTTTCAACTCCGTTGAAATACTGGCGGCAACAGCCGGTATGGCCAGGAAAAAAGACAACAGACCACCCAGCAGACACCGCCTGATAACACTACAGCCCCCCATAGCCCCTCCTCTCTTGTCTGTTCCTGTCTGGACCAAAGCAGTATCTATTCGTTCGAGTGTGGCTGAAATAGTCTGCGCAATCCCCCCCGAAAGCAAGATACAGAAAAGCAAAAACGGGCCAAAAGGCCCGTTCTCAACGTACGTCATCGTCCGAAACAGCGTTTATTCACGCGGCCATCGACACCTTCAGTTTTTTGATCGCGTTGTTCTCAAGCTGCCTGATACGTTCGGCAGAAACACCGTACTTGTCCGCCAGCTCATGCAACGTCGCCTTCTTCTCCTGCATCCAACGGCTTTGCAGAATATCGAGGCTGCGCTCATCGAGCTGAGACAATGCAGCATTTAGCTGCTGCTCGTTGTGCGCCTGCCACTGCTGGCCCTCCAGGGCCTCAGCAGGATCGGGGCGCTGGTCCGCCAGATACCCGGCCGGGGAGATAAAGGCGTCATCATCCCGGTCACTGACCGCCGGATCAAAAGCGGCATCGTTCGCGTTAAGGCGTGTCTCCATCTCCATCACATTTTCGGGCGTTACCCCCAGGTCGGCGGCCAGAGTGTTCACCTCATCCTGCGTCATCCAACCCAGGCGGGCACGATTTTTACGCAGATTGAAGAAAAGCTTACGCTGCGCCTTGGTCGTCGCCACTTTGACGATACGCCAGTTACGCAGCACATACTCGTGAATCTCCGCTTTAATCCAATGCACAGCAAAGGAAGCGAGGCGTACATTCATCGTCGGATCAAAACGCTTCACCGCCTTCATCAGGCCAATACTGCCTTCCTGAATCAGATCGGCTTCCGGCAACCCGTAGCCCTTGTAACCGCGAGCGATGTAAGCAACAAAACGCAGATGGGACAACACCAGCCTGCGAGCAGCTTCCAGGTCGTTATCTTCCCGTAGCCGTGTTGCCAGTTCACGCTCCTCATCGGCACTCAATACCGGTATCTGGGCAACGGCCGCCTGGTAGGCTTCCAGACTACCAGTGGGTAGCGCAAGCTCCACAGTCATACTGTTACTCATAATCTCTGTACCCCATAAAATTTAGCTCTTCAGACATAGACGCTAGGGCCCCGCTTGGCAAGCTCCCGGCCCATTTTTGTTGTTATTTTAGCATCCTGACTATAGGAGCGCGAACGCTTAAGAAAGTTCCTCAAGCTGCCGCTAACGCGGCTCAATGGCCCGGATGTGCCGTCCTGCGGCAGACCACGCCCCCAACCACCCCAGCAGTGGCCCACTGATCAGCAGCAGCAAGGTGGTTTGGATATCCACCAGCCCCACCCTGAACTCGCTGCCGTAGAGTGTTGCCAGGTGTTGTACCGGGTCATCCAGCAGCGCCAGCAGTAGATTGACCAGCCCCCAGGCCATGAGCGCCCCCATCAGACCATACCAACAACCGCTGTAGAGAAAAGGCCGCCGCACAAAGGCGTCACTGCCGCCGATCAACTTGGTCACCTCGATCTCATCCCGCCGGCTCTGAATCGCCAGACGGATGGTATTGCCGATAACAAACAGCACCGCTGCGGCCAGCAGGCTGCTCAATACCACCACCACCCGGTCAGCCAACTCCAGCAGACCGTACAGACGCTCCAGCCACTCCAGGTCCAGCTGGGCAATATCCACCTGCAGCTCCTCTTTCAGCCGCGCCGTCAAGGCCTTCACCTGAGCCGGGGCTTTGTGCGCCATGGTCGGTGTCACCACAATCACATTAGGGAGCGGATTCTCATCCAGCAGCGCCAGAGCGTCTCCCATGCCCGCGCTGGCCGCAAACTCCTCCAGTGCGGTATCGGGGGGAATGTGAACAACATTGGCAATCTCGTCCCAGGTGCCCAACTCAGCGGCAAAATCGGCCGCCGCCTTCTCAGACAGCCCTTCGTTCAGGAAAAGCGAAATCTGCGCCGAGTCACGCCAGCTGCCGCTCAGCGACTGCACCTTGTCGAGAAACACATGCAGCACCGCTGGCAGCGCCAGGGCGATAGCAATCACAGCGGCCGTCATGAAGCTGGAGAAAGGGGTCGCTGCCAGCTTGGCCAGGCTGGTGGTGGAGACCTGAAAGTGGAGGGCAAAATAGTTACGCAGGCGGCTCAATACGCCGGACTCCCCCCGCTGGGCGGCCGACCCACGCCGAGGCGATGCCTCCTTGTGCGACTCCTGTCGCGGACGGGATTGACGCATCAGCGGCCCCCGAAAGTCTGGTCAGCCATCATCCGCCCTTCACGCAGAACCAGGATGCGCTTTTTCAACCGGCTGATCAGCTCCAGATCGTGAGAGGCGATCAACACCGTCACACCCACCTGATTAAACTGCTCGAACAGCGTCATAATCT
>JALTMR010000370.1 GCA_027001525.1 Gammaproteobacteria bacterium | reverse complement strand
GGCAAAGCAGTCTGCGTCATTGGCGATACGTACCGGCTGTTTGAGAATTTTCTCCAGATCATCGTGTAGCGGCTTGCCATTCAGGCAGGCGGAGTTGCAATTTTTCATCCGCCCTGTCGCCGCGGAAACAGCCCCCGGCGTGCCGATGCCGATAGAGCAACGTTGGCCGACCTGCTCCTCAAGAAACTCAACCAGCCGGGCCACCGTGGCCAGCGTATTTTCATACTCGCCCTGAGGGGTAAGCACTCGATGGCGAATCAGTTCATCGCCGTTCGGGGCGATCACAATGCCCTCAATTTTGGTTCCGCCGAGATCAATACCAATACGCATAATGCTCTCCTTATCGATGTCTGACACCCCACCCGCTGGCCGGTCACTGAAACGCCTCGCGGTAGAAGAAAGTAACCCGCTCAGTCATTTACCTAACGATGCCGGGGCATACCCATACGAACCTGAAGGACATAGTAGGCTTACGTATACAAAAATGTAAATGTTTGAAACTTTTACAATATAGGGTGCCAGTCGCGCCCCAGCGGGCCGATATCGCGAGCGAGTCGGGCCCAATCAAAGGCCTCGCCGGGATCAGTTTTTCGCCCCGGGGCAATGTCACAATGACCGACAATGCGCTGCGCCGAGATGGCAGGATAGCGCCGCATCAGCCAGGCCAGCAGGGTCGCCAGCTGCCGATACTGCACCTCTTCATAGGGCTCGTCGTCACACCCTTCCAGCTCAATGCCCACGGAGAAATCATTGCAACGCAGCCGCCCCTCGAAGCAGGAGTGCCCCGCATGCCAGGCCCGTTTGTCCAGGGAAACGTACTGAACCAGCTCGCCATCACGGCGAATCAAAAAGTGCGAAGAGACTTTCAACCCCTCGATCTCGGCGAAAAAGGGGTGGGCATTCACATCCAGGCTGTTGGTGAACAGAGCATCAATCCAGGCCCCGCCGTACTCCCCGGGCGGCAGGCTCATGCCGTGAATCACCACGAGGCTGACATCCTCGCCCTCGGGACGATCGTCATAATTGGGGGAAGGAACATGCCGAGCCCCCACCAACCACCCACGTTGTTCACGCTCCATCACTTCCGTGCTCCGCCTTTAAGCGCAAAAAAGCCCGCGTCAAGCGGGCTCTTTATAAGCTCTGATCTGATAAATCTAGTGTGTGGCACTGTTACGGATTCGAATCACCACATCCACCCCCTCGGCCTCCGTTCCTTCGGGCAATGGCGGGAACTGGCTCAGCTCGAAATGACCGGACTCCACGTCGATCAGTTCACCGGTATCAATATTGTAGAAATGGTGATGCGGTGACATGGTCGGGTCGTAAAACACTTTGGAAGGATCAACAATCACCTCACGCACCAACCCCTTCCGGGCAAACAGGCCAAGGGTGTTATATACCGTCGCTTTGGAAACTGCAGCTCGTTGCTGGTTGACCAGAGACATCACCTGATCAGCTGAAAGATGCTGCGGTTTCGCAAAAAGTGCCTGAGCGATATCAATACGCTGCTGAGTGGGGTTGACCCCCTTGTCCCTCATTAGCTCGATAACTTCAGCCCTGCTGGAGGGGTATTCGTTAACCATATCCGAGTGTTTCCATTGGCTATTATTTTTACTAGAGCATACAAAAACAGCGAATTATGTCAACCGCACGACCGGGTCTAATTGTGAACTTTGTCACACTCCAGCAAAATTTGGTAAGGCTGCGCGCCGACCACCGGGGTGCGCTGAAGAATAATATCCCCCAGCAAACGGGCCGAAGCCGGCCCCATGGCCACGCCGTTGCGAAAATGCCCAGCGCTGATATAAAGCCCCGGGATCGTCGGGTGTGCGCCGATAAAGGGCGTCCCCTGAGGTGAGCCGGGGCGCAAGCCTGCCCACTGTTTTACGACGGGGAAGCGGGCCAACGCCGGCACCAGGGCAAGTGCCGCCTGGTGCAACTTATCCCGCGCGGCCTCGGTGGTGGTTTTGTCGAAACCCACGTATTCCATCGTACTCCCCACCAGAACATGGCCATCCCGGCGCGGAATGAGATAGCAATCCTCCGTCAAAATGATACGAGACAACCACCCCGGCTCCGCCTGAATCAGCAGCATCTGCCCCTTGACCGGCTCCACCTCGATGGTACAACCGACTTCGGCCAACAGCTGCGGCGACCACGCGCCCCCGGCAACAATGACCGCACCCGCACGTAACTCGCCTCGCTCGGTCACCACCCCCTCAACCTCTCCCCCCGAGACCAGCAACGACCTGACCGGTGTCTGAGAGTGGAACGTCACCCCTTGATTCAATAGCGCCCGGTGCAGCGCCTGCAATATCCGTGGGTTACGCACCTGCCCCACCTGGGGCATCCATACCCCGGCAAGATCCGCCTGTAAGCGAGGCTCCAGCGCAGCACAATCGGGCACCTGTGTCAGCGGTGCGCCAAACTGAGCCGCCCACTGCTGCGCCACGTCAATATCTGCCACAACGGGCATCAACATCCCGTTGAACTGGCACTCGGGGTCGATGCCGGACTCCGCCTCCAACGCCTGCGCCAGCGCCGGATAGTGCGCCAAGCTCCACAACGCCAATCGGGAAACGGCTTCAGGATAACGCCAGGGAAAAAGAGGTGAAAGAATACCGCCCCCCGCCCAAGAGGACTCTCGTCCCACATCACCGCGCTCCACAACCGCGACACTCGCCCCGGCCTGGGCCAATTCCCGCGCAGCCAGCATTCCGGTCAGCCCGGCACCAATAATCAGATAATCAACCATCGCGCCATTATCCCACATCGCCGCTGACAAGGTGATTGAAAAACCCGCAAAAGACGATACAGAAATTCAAAGACAGTGCATTGGCCCACCACGCGGCCCGCGCCGAGCTAAACATCTAGCCCCCGATACGCATGCAACTGCGGCAATGAAAATGACGAGCAACCCCAGGCACACGGGCGGGGCAAGCTGAATGAGCAGCCACTCAAACCGTTCATCGCAGGAAAGCTGGCGCTGATCTCACACCCCGGGCATCCCTCTCAAGGGATCTGATCCGCCTACCGATACGCCCATGACGAACAAGATTTCCGCTGACCCGGTCAATCAGGTGAATTGACAGACCACCATGGGGCTTGAGGCAAGGGTCTTGATGAATAAACAGCCAAGGTGCCGCGTGAAAAACAGACACTTCACAAGCAGTCAGAGACAACCCTCAGCACAGCAGGTGAGCGGCTTCACCCTGGTAGAGGTGATGATCGTGCTGGCGGTCATGGGCATGATCGCAGCCATTGCGGTGCCCAGCTTTAAATCGATCATCAACACAAACAGCCTGGCCACACAGGCCAACGACCTGGTCGGCGCGCTAAATTATGCCCGCAGTGAGGCGGTCAAGCGCCGCCAAACCGTCACCCTCACCTCCAACAACGGCAACAGCTGGGAAGACGGCTGGGTCATCGCCCTGGCAGACGGCACGCTCTTGCGTAATTACGACGCCCTGAAAGGCAACACCACAC
>JALTMR010000369.1 GCA_027001525.1 Gammaproteobacteria bacterium | reverse complement strand
CGCCTGAAATTCCGCACCGACCAGGTTCTCGTCCACCCCGTCACTTTTGTTAACGACAAGAAAAATGGGCTTGTCGCAACCGCGCAGCTGCTTGGCGATGATCTCGTCACCCGCAGTCAGTCCGGCCCGGCCATCGACCAGGAAGAACACCACACTGGCATCACCAATGGCGTTGAACACCTGGCCAGCCATCTGAACATCGACGCCCTCTTTCTCGCCACTCAAGCCGCCCGTATCGACGACAATGTAGGGCTTGTCCCCCACGCGCCCAACGCCGTAGTTACGATCACGGGTCAAGCCCGGCTGATCGGCAACCAACGCATTGCGTGTTTTGGTCAGGCGGTTAAAGAGGGTGGATTTTCCCACATTGGGTCGCCCCACAAGGGCTATGACTGGTTTCATGTTTTAACGCCACCATTGATGCACGATTTTACTGGCTGACTCTGCAATCACGTCGTTGATATTACGACTTAACAGCACCTCAATTTCACCGTGCTCATTGCGCACATAGGCAACATTGTTTTTGACCTGGATCGGCGCGCCAATAGCCATTCCCTCATCCACCTGATAGCGCGCGACGATGCGACCATCTTCCAGCGAAAGCCAGTGCAGGAAGCCTTCAACATCCCCCACCACCAGGTAGTTGTCATAAAGGGCCGGGGTAGACAGATTACGATAGGCCAGTGCGTCCTGACGCCACAGGGTGGCACCGGTGCGACGATCCAGAGCCCAGATATAACTATCATCTGCCACCAGGTAGAGATTCGCCCCATCCGCCACCAAACCGGCGGATGAACCAATGTCCCGGCTCCACAACACCCGCCCCGAATCGAGCGACAGGGCAACGATGCGCCCTTGGTAGGCGGCGCTGTAAATTGTGCCGTCGATCACCAGCGGCGTGGCATCCACATCCACCATGCGTTCAAGATCAGTGCGTCCCTTGGGCACGGCAATGGTGGTCTCCCATAAAGGATCACCGTTGTAGATGGAGACGGCCAGCAGATGGCCTTCGGCCGTACCCATCAGCACCACATCATCAACGATGACCGGCGTGCTGTTACCGCGCAGGCTCAGGGCCGGAACATTGCGCTTCAACTGCCACAGCGGCAGACCGTTTTCAGAGTTCAGAGCGTAAATTTCCCCGTCACCGCAGGAGATGATGACGTAGCTGCCATTTGCCGCCGGCGGTGCCAGCACCTCGGTCGTTACCCGGCTTTGCCAGCGGATCTCACCGTCGAGGCGATTCAGGGCGATGACCTGCGCATCGGCGGTGCCGACGAACAGCAGTTCATCGTTGTAACCGAGCCCTGCCGAGATGATGGTATCGAGGTCGGTTTTCCACAGCCGCTTGCCACCGTTCGTGCTCAGCGCATAGACCACCCCTTCGGCACTGACGGTATAGAGAACTTCATTGGCCACCACTGGCACCAGACGCTTGTATACTTCATCGAGCCGGTTGCCGGGGATCTGCTTTGCCCACTGCTTGGTGACTAACAGCTCAGCATCAAGGGGCTGCAACGGCGTAGGTTTGTGCATCGGCCCCGAAGAGCTGCAGGCAGCCAGAAACAGGATCGATAATAACGGCCACAGACGCCGCATTAACTTGTGGCCTCTGGCAATACACCCAACTCATCGAGCTTGATTCTTAAGAAGGATGTATCCACCCCTGCCTCATCAAAACCGGCGATGGCACGCTCATAGGATGCGCGCGCCTGATCGGTATTGCCAAGGGCGGCGTGGGCATCCCCCATCACCTCGTCATACAGGCTTTCGAAGCCGACGGGTTGTACCGACTGCAATGTTTTCAATGCCTGTGAAGGCTGGCCTTCGGAAATCATGATGCGGGCCAGGCGTGCTCGCGCAATATGTTGCAACTCAACCTCTTCAGCCTTATCGATAACGGACTGGAGCTGGGCACGCGCCATCACCAGGTCATCGCTGTCTGCGGCCACTTTCGCCACGGCCAGAGCAGCCAATACGGCGTAAGGCGTGTTGTCGTAATCGGCGATGATGCGTAAACCGCGCTGACGAACGGCATCGCTTTGCCCCATCTCCAACTCCTGCATCAAAACGTCGTACTCAACGGACGCCGTTTCACGCGAGGTGGTGACGTAGGCACTCCACTGTTGCCAGCCGACCAGACTCGCCACACCCAATATCAACCCTGTGACGACGGCTTTACCATTCGCCTGCCACCACTTCTTCATCGCCTCTATCTGTTCGCGTTCTGAATCGTAGACTTCCACCGATATTCTCCTTATCGTGTCGCTAATACCAAAGCGGCCTTAATTCTGATTTAAGCGCCCGCTGTCTTTTCTTTTAATAACTCGACCAACTGTTCGTGAGTAACCACCTGCTGCTCCGCCTTTTCACGTAAAAACTTCACAGCAACGCGGCCCTGGGCTATCTCGTCTTCCCCCATCACCAGCGCCAGCTCTGCACCACACCGGTCCGCCTTCTTGAACTGGGACTTAAAGCTGCCGCCGCCGCAGTTCATGCGAATGCGCAGATGGGGAAGCTGGTCGCGCAGGCGCTCCGCCAGCGCCATGCCCGCCTCGGCAGACCCTTCGCCCGCCAGCACCAGGTAGGCGTGAGGGTTGCGATCTGTCTGCACCTCGCCCTTGTCGACGATAAGCGAGACCAGCCGTTCAATGCCCATGGCAAAGCCCAGAGCCGGTGTCGCCCGTCCCCCCAGTTGCTCCACCAGGCCATCAAAACGACCGCCGGCACACACCGTGCCCTGGGCTCCCAGTTGATCAGTCACCCACTCGAACACCGTTTTGTTGTAGTAGTCGAGGCCACGCACCAAACGCGGGTTAACCACGTAGGGAATACCCGCTGCCTGCAACAAATCACACAGACGCTCGAAGTGCGCTTTGGCGTCCTCATCGAGATAGTCTTTCAGCGCCGGGGCCGCATCCACCAGGGCCTGCATTGAGGGCGTCTTGGTATCAAGAATACGCAGCGGATTCGTATGCAGACGACGTTTGCTGTCTTCATCCAGCTGATCCTCGTGGGCACAAAAATACTCAACCAGCTTGTCGCGGTAGGCAGCCCGTGCCGCCACGGAGCCCAACGTATTGATCTGTAGCTCCAGACCGTCGAGCCCCAGCTCACGCCACAGGCGAGCCGTCATCATAATCAGCTCCGCATCGACATCGGGACCCTCAAGGCCAAAACACTCCACCCCGATCTGATAAAACTGGCGATAACGACCTTTTTGGGGGCGCTCATGGCGAAACATCTGGCCCTGATACCAGAGCCGCTGAATCTGATTGTGGAGCAGACCGTTCTCTATACCGGCGCGCACACAACCGGCGGTGCCCTCCGGACGCAGCGTTAAACTGTCACCATTTCGATCCTCGAAGGTGTACATCTCTTTTTCAACAATATCGGTCACTTCACCGATGGTGCGCTTGAACAGTTCAGTCTTCTCCACCACCGGCATACGCATCTCTTCAAAACCGTACGCTTCAAAAACGCGGCGGGCGCTAT
>JALTMR010000368.1 GCA_027001525.1 Gammaproteobacteria bacterium | reverse complement strand
TCATCTTTTTCAGTGAAGCGGATCAGCTCGCTTTTGTGGGCGACGTTCTGTTTAACGGCTCGGTGGGGCGCTCCGATTTCCCCCAGGGCGACCACGACACCCTGATCCGCAGCATCAAGGAGAAGCTGCTGCCGTTAGGAGATGAGGTCACCTTCATCCCCGGCCACGGCCCCACCTCCACCTTTGGCCACGAGCGGCGTCACAACACCTTTCTTAATCAATAACGCAACCGATGGCATGGGCCCGGCAGAAGGCCTCCAGCGCCTCGCGCTGCGCCGCCGGCAGAGAGAGCCCCATGGTCACTCCGACGCCGTAGTCAACGCGCCCCACCGTCGCCTCGTGGCCAGCGGCCCAGTGGCGCAGCGGCTGCTCCTGGGCGAAACCCAGCGTCAAAGTGGCTTCACAGCGCGGCAGATGCTGCGCCAGCGGCAGCTGCGACAAAGCGGCCTCGGTCACCCCGGCGTAGGCCCGCACCAAGCCGCCGGCACCCAGTTTGACGCCACCGAAATAGCGAATCACCACCACCATGAGATCACCGATCCCTTTGTGCTGAATGACGTTGAGAATCGGCTTGCCCGCTGTGCCTGAAGGTTCGCCAGCATCGTTCATTGCCGCACTGGCGGCGCAGCCGGGATTGCCCAGCAGATAGGCCCAGCAGTGGTGGCGGGCATCAGGGTAGTCGAGCCGGGCCTGCGTCAGGTGAGCCATCGCCTCCGGTCGTGAGGCGGCGTAAGCTGCACGGGCGATGAAGCGGCTCTTCTTTACCTCCAGCACCACTTCAACGTCGCCATCAGGGACGCAGTAGGGCTGCGCCATCAGGACTTGCCCGGCAGACAGGCGGCCTGACAGGCAAGAGAGCGCCACTTGAGTTTCTTCGAATCGAGCCGCACGGCGACCAGAGAGCCACCCCAGAGGCAACCGCCATCGAGGGAGAGGGCGTGATTCATCTCCCCCACCCCCAACGTGGACCAGTGACCAAAAACAATACGCAGCCCCTCGCTCTTGCGCCCGGGCACCTCGAACCACGGCAGCAACCCCGCCGCCTGTCGCCCCGGCTTGCCTTTGGCGTCAAAATCCAGAGTGCCATCTTCATGACAATAGCGGGTCCGGCTGAAGGCGTTGGTGATGAAGCGCAGCCGCGCCATACCTTTCAGGCTCTTCTTCCACCGCTTCGGCCGATTGCCGTACATGTCGGCAATAAAAGCCATGTAATCATCCCCCCGCAGCACCGCCTCCAGCTCGCGGGCACAGGTTTTGGCAGTAGTGAGGTCCCATTGGGGCGGCAGACCGGCATGCACCATCATGGTGTCCAGGCGCTTGTCGTAGTGCATGATCGGCCGGTGGCGCAGCCAGTGAATCAGCGCTTCACCATCATCCGCCTTGAGGATGGGTTTGAGGGTGTCCTTGGCCAGTTTTTTGCCGTGGCCGGAGGCCACCGCCAGCAGGTGCAGGTCATGATTGCCCAGCACGGTGACGGCACTCTCCCCCAGCCCTTTGACAAAACGCAGTGTCTCCAGCGACTTGGGGCCACGATTGACCAGATCCCCGGTGAACCAGAGCTGATCCTTAGCCGGGTTAAACTTGATCAGCGCCAGCAGCGCCTGAAGCTCATCGAAACAACCTTGAATATCTCCGATGGCATAAACCGCCATGAACAACTCCTCTATTTTGAACGGGTCGTTAACCCCTGACCGGGGGCACCTGGAGCCAGAATGTCACCGGTCCGTCGTTGACCAGCGCCACCTGCATGTCGGCCCCGAAGCGGCCGGTCTCTACGGTGGTGTGGGCGCTGCGGGCCTGCTCCACCAGGTAGGTAAACAGGTGCCGCCCCTCGTCCGGGGGGGCCGCAGGGGTAAAGCTGGGGCGCGTACCTTTGCAGGTATCGGCGGGCAAGGTGAACTGGGGCACCAGCAGCAGGCCGCCCTGGATGTCGGTGAGGCTGAGGTTCATCTTCTCCTCGCTGTCAGCAAAAACGCGGTAACCCAGCAGGCGCTGCAACAGCCGGTCAGCCTGCGCCTTGTGGTCGCCCCGCTCCACCCCGACCAGCACCAGAAGGCCTCGCCCGATCGAGCCCGTGAGCTGCCCGTCAACCGTCACGCTGGCCTTGCTCACCCGTTGCAGCAGGCCGATCATGCCAACCGCTGCGCCATGTCGTCCGCCGCCGTCACCAGCGCATCCAGCGTGCCCGGCTCGGAGGCGGAGTGCCCGGCGTCGGCAATGATTTTCAGCTCCGCCCGGGGCCACGCCTGGTGCAGCGCCCAGGCGCTCTCCATGGGGCAGACGGCATCGTAGCGCCCCTGCACGATCACGCCGGGAATATCATCCAGACGCGAGGCATCGGCCAGGATCTGGTTAGGCGACAGAAAACTGTTGTTAACGAAATAGTGGCACTCGATACGCGCCAGGCTCAGGGCGGTAAAGGGATCACCAAAATGGTCCACAACCGCCCGGGATGGCGTTAATGTGGCGCAGCGCCCCTCCCACATCGACCACGCCTTGGCTGCGGCCATTCTGGCCACCTCATCCGTGCCCGTCAGACGGGTGTGGTAGGCCCGCAGCAGATCCCCCTGCTCGGCAACGGGAATGAGGCTCAGGTAGTCCTCCCAGTAGTCGGGAAAGAGCTTGCTGGCCCCCTCCTGGTAAAACCAGTGAATCTCCTGGGGGCGGCAGAGAAAGATGCCACGCAGAATCAGCCCCATCACCCGCTGGGGATAGGTTTCGGCGTAGACCAGCGACAGCGTGGAGCCCCACGACCCGCCAAACACCAGCCAGCGGTCGATGGCCAGTTGGTTGCGAATCCGCTCCATGTCGGCCACCAGTGCCTGTGTGTTATTGCCCGCCAGTTCAGCATGGGGGGTAGAGCGGCCACAACCGCGCTGATCAAAAAGAACGATGCGGTATTTCTGCGGATCAAAAAAGCGCCGATGGTAAGGCTCACACCCGGCACCGGGCCCACCGTGCAGAAAAACCACGGGAATCCCCGCCGGGTTGCCGCACTCCTCCACGTAGAGCACATGGGGGCTGTCCACCGCCAGCTCGTGAGTCGCATAGGGTTCGATATGGGGATAGAGTTCGCGCATAATCCACTCCTCGGGCCACGAATTAAGTTGGCCCGAATGGTACGCTGCTCATCTACCGGAACCAAGCCCTTGCACACCATGCCCAGACCAATCCTTTCTCTCAGCCTCCTTGCGCTCTGCCTCGCCCTCGCGGGCCCCAGCCGGGCGGATGAGTATTGGGACGCCCTCTCCCGCTCGCCGTCGATGCTGATTGTCGAAACCCGTGCGGCGGAAGGCGGGGCGCAGGATATCTACGCCGGGCTGGATCTCAATACGGGCCATGAGAGCCGCCTGATGCTCTATCTCAACCGCAGCGAGGGGCTCGACCAGACAGTGGCCGCCAGCGATGCCTACGGCCTCCGCCTGACCTCGGCAACGGATCAGCCCGTCGCCATCAGCCTGGGGGTCGACTACCTGACGCAGGACGAGGCCATCGAGAT
>JALTMR010000367.1 GCA_027001525.1 Gammaproteobacteria bacterium | reverse complement strand
CGCTTTCGTAGATCGTGGCGGCACCGGAGTCCATCGCCTGGCGCGCTTCGGCCAGCGTCATGTAAACAGGCAGCGGGCTCTTGGAGGCGATGATTGTCATCACCTTGTTGCTGCTGTTGGTGGCGTAGTCGTAGGCGACCTGAATGGCATTGGCGTCACAGGGAAAGAGCGGGTAGGCGTTGCCGTTGCGCATCATGGCGGCGAAGTAGTTCTCGATCTCCGGGCGTTGATGCGTCCAGCCATTGCGCCCCTGTTCCAGTGCTCCGGCGGTGAACATGGTGACCACGGAGGGCGTGGTGCGGCGCAGCTCGGCCATGGCCTGGCCAACGGTCTGAATAATCGGCCAGCCGTTGATTGCAAAGCTTTCGTACGACAGCCAGATGGCGCGTGAGCCGAAAAGCGCCAGCCCCCCCGCGAGCCCGGCGCAGGCATCTTCGTTGAGTGGCTCGTAGACCTGTCCTGTGGGTTCCTGGTTGTAGAGCGGGTCGATGGTCGGGTGGCGAATCTTCAGCGCATCGTTGATGTTTTTCATGGCGGAGGCTTCGTTGCCGTCGGCGTTGGTGACAACGTAGCTGGGGTCGGCCTGGCCCACTGCGCCCACCAGCTGCCCCATGGCGGTGGAGGGGACGGCCTTTTCGCTCTTGTCGAACTCGTTGAACGGCAGATCGCCCAGTGTGGCAAGTGGTCGCTCCCGTTCGGTGACAACGGTATCAACTGCCCGGCCACCACCGGCACGGGCGAAGTTCTCACGTACCAGCTCCCACGATGCGGTGTTGATGGCGCGGCGTATCAGGGCGCTGCTGATGTGGTCAGAATCGAGGGTGTCAGTGGGGTAGAGGTTGTGAGACTTGGACCCCACGGCGTGGACGCCCGCCCCCTTGAGCTGCTTGATGATAAAGCAGGTGAGGGTGCCGTTCAGCGCCGATTGTGCGGCCCGGTCCATCCCCTCAAGCACGGCCTGACTAAAGGCGACACGCTGATCGAACGAGAAACGACTACTGTCAACATACGCGCCATCCTGGTCCGCATCGTCAAACTCCTTGGCGTCGATCAAGATTACGTTTTTGAAGCCGTGGCCGGTCCAGTAGGCCGTCATCTCCTCGTTGCTCATGCGCGACACCATGGAGTGGTGCTCCTGGCTGTAGCCGTTCCATACCAGGGTTGGCAGAAAGTTGGTGGCCGCGGGATAGGCCGTGTTGAAGTGCATCATGGCCGAGAGGATGTAGGGCTCGCCCATGCCGCCATCACCGAGGGTGAAAGGAAACAGTGTGCCGGGGTTCAGGAGCGCGCCGGCCATAGCAAAATGCTGGCCCTGGCCCAAAGGACCGGCGGGGGCAAGCAGTCCGGGGATTGCGCCGGACAGGTGGCCAAGCAGCCCGTGCTGCTCGCGAAAACGCGCCATCATATCGGTGACGGTGAATATATCCATGGCTTCCAGTGAGCCGTCGAGAAACATGGCGCTATAAAACCCGGGGGCGTGGTGACCGACCTCGGTGACGATATTGGTGTGACCCAGCATCACCAGTGCGGCATAGGCCTCGGCTGAGCTGGCAAAGCCGCCGGGGTGGCCGGAGCCTTTTGAGCCGCAGACCTGCAGGGTGAGATAGCGCAGCGCATCGGCCATCATGAGGGTTTGGTAGGCGGCTGCTTGATCGCTGCTGTCGCTGATGGCGCTCTGACCTTCCTTGATGGCGGCCTCGGCGGCGTACTTGGCCTCGTCGGGCCAGGCGTCGCCGAAGTGCTGGATGCCTTCGTAAAAGGGGGTGGGAGCGTTGGCTTTCAGGCTGTTTTGCATGGGGCTGTCCTTCAAAAATAGTTGATTAGTTCACTAAGGTGTTGTCTACCCTAAGGGATGTTTTGATATTTTGCAATGCGGTTTCGTTTTCATAATACGAAAAATGCGTTAATCTGTGCCCGAGATGCCATCGTGGCCGGCACGACCGTTCCACACAGCAGATAGAGGTGATAAGGGGTGATAAATGATAGAGATGAAAATGAGCGTGCGGAGGGTGTGTGTCCATACAGGTAATTGATCGTCTGTCCCGGCTACTGGAGGTGATTGCGCAGTACGATCGCCCGGTTTCGCTCAAGATTCTGTCCGCAGAGAGTGAGCTGCACACCTCGACCACGTTCAGAATTCTGACCTCGTTGATTGAAAACGGCTTTGTCGAACGCGAGGGGGAGGGGTACCGGCTGGGAACAAAATTGATTGCACTGGGCCATCGCGCTGCCGGACAGGTGGATTTGAAAGAGACCGCCGAGCCGATCATGGCGGCGCTGTGCGATGAGCTGAATGAGACGGTCAATCTGACCCAGCGCGAGGGGGATGAGGTAATCTACATTGGCCGGAAAATCCCGAATCGCATGATGCGGGTGGAGCAGGTGATCGGCAGCCGTGCGCCGCTGCATGTGACCGCCGTGGGTAAATTGATGTTGGGCAGCGCAGGAGAGGCGGCGATTCGCGCCTACGCCGAAAGCAACGGCCTAAAGCGCATGACGAACAACACCATCACCGATGTGGAGGCCCTGATTGCCCACTGCACCGCCGCTGTACAGGCGGGCATCGCCTTTGATGATGAGGAGGCGGAAATCGGTGTGGCCTGTGTCGGTGTGCTGTTGCTCAACGAACATCACCAGCCCCTGGCGGGGCTCTCTATCTCCGCGCCGGCAGAGCGGCGCCAGGCTTTTTGGGGTGAAAAACTGCTGGCAGCGCGCGACCAGCTGGCGGTGCGAATGGGGTTTGCTTCACCTGAGGCTGAGCCTCAATAGACCATCGTCACTCCACCACCCCACAGACAACCAAAGAGAGTTTAGCTTTGAATAATATTCAGTCCCTATTACATGCCACGGTTCTGGTTAAGGATCTGGACAAATCCCTCGCTTTTTATTGCGGCTTGCTCGGACTGGAGAAGGATGAGCGTCGCCCGGATCTGGGTTTTGCCGGTGTCTGGCTCCATGTGGGGGCGCAGCAGCTGCATCTGATGGTGCTGCCAAATCCCGACCCCGTTGATGGGCGTCCCGAACATGGGGGGCGGGATCGTCATCTGGCCCTCTCGGTGCGTCGTCTTGACGATGTGGCGGCGCAGCTGGACCACGCCGGGATCGACTACAGTCGCAGCCGCTCCGGGCGTCAGGCGCTCTTTTGCCGTGACCCGGATGGCAATGCGCTGGAGTTTATCCAGGCCCCCTGAATTCATCTTCATCCCGGAGTGAGAGGAGTGATGCGTTGCCCCCCACGGCAGCGGTGTTGATGGTCAGCACCCGCTCGGTGGCAAAGCGGTAGAGGTAAAATGGCCCGCCCGCCTTCGGTCCGGTGCCGGAGAGCCCTTCGCCACCAAAGGGCTGGGTGCCTACGGCAGCGCCGATCATATTGCGGTTCACATAGGCGTTGCCGACGCGCAGGCGCTTGCTGATGTACTGCACGGTGGCATCAACGCGGCTGTGGATGCCCAGTGTCAAACCGTAGCCCGTGGCGTTGATCGCATCGATGACCTGCCCCAATTC
>JALTMR010000366.1 GCA_027001525.1 Gammaproteobacteria bacterium | reverse complement strand
GGAGCACTTCATCGCAGCTGTAGCCAAACATGCGTTCGGCAGAGGCGTTGAAGGAGAGAATTCGGCGCTGTTGGTCTGTGGTGATGAAGGCGTCGATCACGTTGGCCATGATGCTGCTGATATGTGCTTCCCGGGTGGCAATCTCTTCGCGTTGATTGACCAGTGCCTGGCGCATCTGCTCCAGGTCGTTGGCCAGGTTGCGGATTTCAGTGATGTGGGTGCGTACCTGAAGTTGCCGGGATGTCTGGCCCTGGCTGATCTGCCGGGCGGCGTTGCCCAGCTGTTTCAGGGGCCGGGTCAGGCGCACACCCAGAAAAAACATGACCAGCATTGAGATGAAAATATAGGCCAGGGCGATGTAGAGGCCGTAGCGGTAGGCGGCGTCGATCAGGCGCACGGTGTAGGCCTCATCGTAGCCCAGTTGCAGATAGTAGAGTTTTTCACCAATAGTGAGCGGCACGGCGGTGTGGTAGATGTGATCTGGAGCGTCATTGAACGCGGCATCCTGCTGCCCCGGCGGGGTGGCCTGGTCGGCAGGCTGAAGGCTGGCCAGAAGAATATGGCCGCCAACGATGGTGCTGATGTCTAGGCTGTTTTCCCCGCGCTGGTTCATGATCAGCACCACCAGCTGGTTGGTTTCAGATGCAATGTGGGTCAGAAACTGTGCTTTGTAACTTCGTTCGATGATGGGGAGCAGGGTGAGGAAGAGGATGGCTGCTACTGTGGTGTGAACGAGCAACTCACTCAAGACGACGCGACTGGTGAATCGGTTAAACAGTCCCATATTCAAAACCGCATACTCGCTACCCGCTACCCGGGCCCGAACATCGTACCTTTTTGCACTGCCGAAGACTATGTGTTTGTGAATGGGGCTCTGCTCCCGTGATTCGCTCTGCAAGCTGCCATCATACAAACATCATGCTCACGGGGGAGTTCGTAGCTATACGTAGATAGAACTATAACAATTCTATGCTGGGGGGGAGATGGGTTCGTGGAGGGGGAAGGGCCACTTCAGACACTGAAGTGGCCGGCAGGGTCAGTCTGTGCGCTTGTCGCGCTCCACCAGTGCGTAGGCCGAGTGGTTGTGAATCGACTCGAAATTCTCTGATTCGACGGTGTAGGCGGCGATGCGTTCATCGGCATTGAGGCGGGCGGCAACGTCACGCACCATGTCTTCAACGAATTTGGGGTTGTCGTAGGCGCGCTCGGTCACGTATTTCTCATCCGGGCGCTTGAGCAGGCCAAACAGCTCGCAAGAGGCTTCGGATTCGACGATGTCGATAATGTCCTCAATCCAGACAAAATCACAGGTGTGAGCGGTGATGGTGACGTGGGAGCGCTGGTTGTGGGCCCCGTAGGCCGAGATCTGCTTGGAGCAGGGGCAGAGGCTGGTGACGGGCACCACCACCTTGATGGCGACTTCTGTGGCACCGTCTTTGGTGGTGCCCAGCAGGGTGACGTCGTAGTCCATGAGCGCCTTGACCCTGGAGACGGGCGCGGGTTTGTCGACGAAGTAGGGGAAGTTCATTTCGATGTGCCCCTCCACCGCTTCCAGCCGTTCGGCCATCTCTTTCAGCATGGTGTTGAAGTTTTCAACTGAAATATCGCGTTCGTAGTTGTTCAGGATCTCCACAAAGCGGGACATGTGGGTGCCCTTGAAGTTGTGGGGCAGGTTCACATACATGTTGAAATTGGCAATGGTGTGCTGCTCACCCTGGCTGCGGTCTTTCACGCGCACGGGGTGGCGAATATCCTTGATGCCCACCTTGTTGATGGGGATGCAGCGGGTATCCGCGCTGTTCTGTACGTCAGCGATGGTGTTGGAGGTGGTCATTAAAAGGTTATTCCTCGGTATAACGGACGCAGGCCCGCTCGGTTTCCCAGATGGTGATGGCGCAGACGCGGGTGGTGTCGCCGTTCAGTCGCTGACCCAGCTCGCTGTAGATATAGGCGGCGATGTTCTCTGCCGTCGGATTGATCTTGTCGAACGGGCTCAGTTCGTTGAGGTAGGTGTGATCAAGGTAGTCACACACCTCGTTGGCGTGTTTGCGAATGGTCTTGAAATCGACGCCAATACCCACTTCGTTAAGCGCGGTAGCCACCACCTCCACCTCCACCTTCCAGTTGTGGCCGTGGAGTTTGGCGCAGTCGCCGGGGTAGTCGCGCAGGGTATGGGCGGCGGCGAAGTCGGTCAGAACTTTGAGTGTGTAGCGTGGAGGCATGGTAATGCTTGACTAAATTAGTTGGAATTTA
The DNA here is from genome assembly GCA_027001525.1 of Gammaproteobacteria bacterium. Lineage (GTDB taxonomy): Bacteria > Pseudomonadota > Gammaproteobacteria > Tenderiales > Tenderiaceae > JALTMR01. Next base: position 1,253 of record JALTMR010000366.1, on the reverse strand, counting down.
CTTGGAATGTGGCGTCATGGCAAGTCGCTTTTGCGAGTCGTGCCGTCACGTTGGCGGCGATCCCCTGGGCGTCCAGGCCGCATTGGCTCAACAGCAGCTCCCGAGTACCGTGTTCGATGTAGTGATCGGGCAGACCCATCTGCACCAGATTGAGTGGCTTGCCGGCAGCGCTCAGCACGCCCGCGACGTGGCTGCCAGCCCCGCCAATCACGGCGTTCTCTTCGATGGTGACGATCAGTTCGTGGCTTTCGGCCAGATCCAGAATAAGCGCCTCATCCAATGGCTTGACGAAGCGCATGTTGACCACCGTAGCCCCCAGCGTTTCGGCGGCCTCCAGGGCTGGGGTGACCATGCTGCCAAAGGCGAGCAGGGCGACCCGGCTGCCCTGACGCAGCAGCTCCGCCTTGCCCAGGGGCAGGGCCGTCATCTCTTTTTGAACCTCAACGCCGGGGCCCGTGCCGCGGGGGTAGCGAACGGCGCAGGGGCCGTTCAGCGTGTGGCCGGTGTAGAGCATCTGGCGGCACTCGTTCTCATTTGCCGGGGCCATGATGACGAGGTTGGGAATGCAGTTCATGAAGCTGAGGTCGAAGCTGCCGGCGTGGGTGGGGCCGTCGGGGCCCACCAGTCCGGCCCGGTCGATGGCGAAAATCACGGGCAAATTCTGGATGGCGACATCGTGAATCAGCTGGTCGTAGCCCCGCTGCAGGAAGGTGGAGTAGATGGCCACCACCGGCTTCATCCCTTCGCAGGCCATGCCGGCCGCGACGGTTACCGCATGCTGCTCGGCAATGCCGACGTCAAAGTAGCGACTGGGGAAGCGCTGGGAGTACTCCACCATGCCGGAGCCTTCGCGCATGGCCGGGGTGATGCCGACGACGCGTTTGTCCTGCTCGGCCATGTCGCAAAGCCACTCGCCAAAGACCTGGGTGTAGGTCACGTCGTCACCGCTGGCGAGCATTTCGCCATTATCCGGATCAAACTTGCCCACCCCGTGGTAGCTGCAGGGGTTCTCCTCCGCGGGGGGAAAGCCCTTCCCCTTCTTGGTGATGACGTGGAGAAATTGTGGTCCCTCGAATTCACGCATGTTGCGCAATGTGGTGATCAGTGTGGGCAGGTCGTGACCATCGACGGGGCCGATGTAGTTGAATCCCAGCTCCTCAAACAGCGTACCGGGGGCCACCATGCCTTTGACATGCTCCTCGGTGCGGCGTGCCAGCTCCCACATGGGCGGCATTTTTTCCAAAACTTTCTTG
>JALTMR010000365.1 GCA_027001525.1 Gammaproteobacteria bacterium | reverse complement strand
TTTGCTTGGCCACAGGCTCTCCTCCGAGGGTTAGTGGTGTTCTTCCTGTTGCAGCTCCCACATACGAGTATAGAGCCCCTGGGCCGCAAGTAACGACTGGTGTGTGCCACGCTCCACAATGCGGCCCTGGTCCATCACCAGAATCTGGTCGGCGTCGACAATGGTGGAGAGGCGGTGGGCAATGACCAGCGTCGTGTGGTTGGCCGCCACGGCTCTCATCTCATGCAAAATGGCCTGTTCCGATTTCGAATCCAGTGCCGAGGTGGCTTCGTCAAAGATCAGGATTTTCGGATCCTTGAGGATGGTGCGGGCGATGGCGACGCGCTGCTTCTCACCGCCGGACAGCTTCAACCCCCGTTCACCGACGAGGGTGTCGTAGCCCTCGGGGGTGGAGACGATGAAGTCGTGGATGTGAGCCAGCCTGGCGGCGTGAATGATCTCCTCCTCGCTGGCGTCGGGGCGGCCGTAGGCGATGTTGTAGCGCACCGTGTCGTTAAACAGCACGGTGTCCTGCGGCACGATGCCGATGGCCTTGCGGATGCTGCTCTGAGTCACCGACTGCACATCCTGGTCATCGATGTAGATGTGGCCGGAGTCGATCTCGTAAAAACGAAACAGCAGCCGCGACAGTGTCGATTTGCCTGCTCCGCTGTGCCCCACCACGGCCACCTTGTGGCCGGCGGGGACCTCGAAATCGACCTCATGGAGAATCTGCCGCTTGGGGTCGTAGCCGAAACTGACCTTTTCAAAACGGATCGCCCCGTCGCGCAGCTGCAACGGCCGGGCATCGGGGCGGTCGGGGATGTCAGGGTGCTTTTTCAGCAACGAGAACATTTTTTCCATATCAGCCAGTGAATGTTTGATCTCCCGATAGACAAAACCGAGAAAGTTGAGCGGCATAAAGAGCTGCAGCAGGTAGGCGTTGATGAGCACCAGATCCCCCAGGGTCAGCTCGCCCTTGACCACTCCGTCTGCGGCTAAAATCAGCAGCAGCGTGGTGCCGATGGCGATAATGGCCCCCTGGCCAAAGTTGAGGGCGCTCAGCGTGGTTTGGTTCTTTACTGCCGCTTTCTCCCACTTGGCCAGGTTCGCATCGTAGCGCTGGGCTTCGTAGGCTTCGTTGTTGAAATATTTCACTGTTTCGTAGTTGAGCAGGCTGTCGATGGCGCGGGTGTTGGCTTTGGAGTCGAGCTCGTTCATGTGGCGGCGAAAGCGCATTCGCCACTCGGTGACAATGAGCGAAAAGGCGATGTAGCTGGCGACGCAGACGAGGGTGATGATGGAGAACCAGATGTCGTAGTTGATGAAGAGAATGACGGTGACGAGGCCGATCTCCAGCAGCGTCGGCAGGATATTGAAGACCATGAAATTGAGCAAAAAACTGATGCCCCGGGCACCGCGCTCGATATCGCGCGAGACGCCCCCGGTCTGACGCTCCAGATGAAAGCTGAGGGACAGACCATGCAGGTGCTGAAACACTTTCAGCGCCACACTGCGGATCGAACTCTGCGTGACCTTGGCAAAAATTGCATCGCGCAGCTCTCCAAACGCCGCTCCCAGCAGTCGCAGCGCGCCATAGCCCAGCAGCAATGCCAGAGGCAGCACCAGCACCTCGTTACGCGAGGCATCGAGCGTGTCCACCACATCCTTCAGCAACCACGGCATCGCCACCAGCGCCACCTTGGCGATCACCAGGCAGACCAGCGCCGCCACAACCCGGCGTTTGAACTGCCACAGATAGGGCAGCAGCGTGCGAATGGTCTGCCAGTCGTTACGTGGACCGGGGGGGGATTGCTCGGAAAAACTGCGCATAAGGCACTGACCAGGCTGGGAAATTGAGTGCGGATTACTTTACGACGTTTGCGTCTGCCTTACCATACTTGGGCCGCAGCCGGTGGTGATCCCGGGGCGCTCGCTTTTCCGGGCGAAGGGAGGCCCTTCTGCTTTCATGTATTATTGCCGTGGTAAAGGTGTGGTGCGGGGCTGAAACAGGCGCGTCTTTAAAGCCAAAATAACAAGACAAAGGGCGACTTGAGGATGACAGAAACGAGTGACCTGGCGGCAGCGGTGGGGCAAAGCTGTTTCCGCCCCGATGAGTGGCAATACGAAGTGAGCCAGCGTTTGCAGTCACTCCTGACCGGAGCGGCGCTGCGGCGTCTGGTCGGAGATTTTGAGCGCAGTCTGCGAGCTGACCGGCGAGCTGAGACGGGGCAAGACCGCCCCTCCTACCTCCACGAGCTGGCTGATGCCTTGCTGATCTCTGGTGATGTTGATGTGTTGGCGCGCAAGGATGTGCGGGATGCGCTGGTGAAGTCCGTGCGTGCTCGCAGTCAGGTCACCATCGATAACCCCAAACGCTGGGTGCCCGGCCAGGCTGCGGCGCGTCAGTTTGTCGCCGCGCTGGAGTTGCCGGCAGAGGTGGCGGGGGTGCGCAGTGCCGAGCGTCCCAATCCCTTTATTCGCGTTGCGCCGCCGGCGACTTACCCCAAACTTGAGCCCTATCAGGAAGAGATGAGTCAGGCGATGTACGAGCGTATGAACGATATTGCTCCGGATAACCGTGCGGTGATATCGCTGCCCACCGGGGCGGGCAAGACCCGCGTGGCGGTGGAGACGCTGCATCGCTGGGCGCACGATCTGCTCGATGAAGGGGCGCGTGATCGCGTGATCTTCGTTTGGTTGGCGCATACCGAAGAGCTGTGCGAGCAGGCGATGGCTTGTTTTGAGGAGGTGTGGCGGGCCAATTCTGACGGTAAGGCAACCCTGGGGCTGGCGCGCTTCTGGGGGACCTACCGCCGGGCCTCCAATCTGGACGATTGGCTGGCCACTCCCGCTACGGAATTACCCGTGATCACCCTGGTTTCAACGCCTCAGAGTTTTATCAACGAAGCCTTTACAGAAGATCCGGGGATCAGCGCCATCGTTATTGATGAGGCGCATCGTGCGGCGGCGCCCACCTATCACACCATTGTGCAGCGTTATGGCGAGGAGGCCGCTGTCATTGGCCTGACGGCGACACCGTTCCGGCGTGAATTTGATCCCAACAATCCGTTGGCGGGTACCGAGGCGCTACGCGATATTTTTCACCACCTGGCGTTGTGTGACAGCCTGGGGAAAGATGCGCTGGCCCGTCTGCAGCGTTTGCAGGAGATGGAGGTGTTGTCACGCCCCGTGACCCGAACGGTAGAGACGCGCCTGACGCTGAGCGTAGATACACCGGCGAGCGTTGATGACTTCAGTCTCTCTTTCAATTTCGATCAGGAGTTGCAGGCGGCGGCTGACAAAACGCGTCGGCGCAGGGTCGTGCTCGACACTGTGCTGGGCGTACTGGAGGAGACCCCGTCGGCCAGGATCCTCTACTTCGGCCCGACAGTGCAGGACGCTGAGTTGGTCGCCTTCATGTTACGAGTCAAGGGCAAGCGCGCAGCGGCAGTGAGTGGCACGACCCGGGCGTCAACACGGCGAGCGATCATTGCCGACTTTCGGGCTGGCCGCATTGATGTGTTG
>JALTMR010000364.1 GCA_027001525.1 Gammaproteobacteria bacterium | reverse complement strand
TAGGCAGGCGTTGGCCTGAGGAAAGAGCCGGTAGATAACTTGGTGGATGCTGCTCTCCGCTGAGGGTTTGGCCGTTTCGTGGTAGCGGTGAAGAATATCGCCGTTATTGACGTTGATCTGAATCAGATCGGTGTTTTCCAGGCACCCTTTGGGCAGGCCGCTTACAGTAATCCAAAAGCAGTCGCTCCGGTCTCTGTCCCTGGCGCTGAGGTTACCCGCCGTACCGGCCATCCAGCCGCGTTGGTGGAAGTCGTTGCCGATGGTGGCCAGGGCCTCGTGCAGGGGTTGTTGGTCGAGCGTTTGTGCCATCAGCGCTTCGTGGATGTGCGGCGGCTGTGCGACGAACGGCGTTGGGACTGACCGCTGTTTCTGCGTTGGGGGCGGTGTGGTTTTGGCCGGGCCCGCTTTGCCGGAGGTGCCGGGTCAAATAACAGTTCGCTGCTGACGGCCTCGGACTGAATCTGATGGCCGATGTACTCTTCGATTTCAGGCAGGTAGAAAGCGTAATCTTCACAGGCAAAGCTGATTGCTTCGCCGCTGGCGCCGGCCCGTGCTGTGCGACCAATGCGATGGACATAATCTTCTGCGTTCTGAGGCAGGTCGTAATTTATAACGTGGCTGACCTTGGGGATATGGAGCCCGCGGGCGGCAACGTCGGTGGCTACCAGGATAGGCAATTCACCCTGTTGAAATTGCTCCAGCAGGCGCTGTCGTTTTTTCTGCGGGATATCGCCCGAGAGCAGACCGGCGTTGAAGCCGTTTCCTTCCAGGTAGGCGGCGATGGTCTCGGCGGTGCGTTTGGTGTTGATGAAGATAATCGTGCGCAGTGGTTGGGCCTGTTTCAGTACGCCCAGCAGTAGCGGTATTTTTTCATCATTGGCCGTGTAATAGACGCGCTCGATAACGTTTTCGGCGGTTACCGATTTGCTCTCGATGGTGACCTGCTGCGGGTTGTTCATGTGCTCATAGGCCAGCTCGGTAACACGCATTGAAAGCGTGGCAGAGAACAGCATGCTGAGACGCTCTTCTGGCGGGGGCATGCGGCGAAACAAAAAGCGGATGTCCTTGATAAAGCCGAGGTCGAACATGCGGTCAGCCTCGTCAAGTACAACAGCCTGAAGTGCTTTGAGGTCGTATATGTGTTGTTTGAAAAAGTCGATGAGCCGGCCGGGAGTGCCAATGAGGATGTCTACGCCGGCCTGGATCTGTTGGCGTTGGGCGTCGTAATTGGCCCCACCGTAGGCGAGACCCGCAGCCAGGTCAGTGTGCTTGAGCAGCATCATCGCCTCTTTGTGGATCTGTATGGCCAGTTCCCTCGTAGGTGCCACGATCAGTGCCCGAGGCTGGCTCTTTTTGCGTTTTTCTGATGCAGGTTGGGTCACCAGCCATTGAATGGTGGCAATCAGAAAGGCAATGGTTTTTCCCGTCCCGGTTTGGGCCTGCCCTGCCGTGTCGAGGCCTTTGAGTAACGGGGGCAGAGATTCTGCCTGAATAGGGGTGCAATACTCGAACCCGGCTTCGCTCAGCCCCTTTTCCAGGGGCTCAATGAGGTTGAGATCACTGAAGCGTGTCTCGGATAAATGTTCAACTGTCATGCACTCAATTTACTCTGCTTGATAGATAAGGCTTGCATTATGCGCTAGTTTAAGCTTGAATTTCACCAGCTTGTCTACGATTGTGATCGTTTAAGGCACACGCCTTTCTTTGGGTTCCGGTAGATTTACCTTTGAATTAAGATTCTAGTATACGCCTGGTTGGAGGCAAATCAGTGAGTGACAATATTGTTTATGTGAGTGACGATACCTTTGAGCAAGAAGTATTGAATGCTGAAGGTCCTGTGTTGGTGGATTTCTGGGCGGACTGGTGCGGCCCCTGTAAGATGATCGCCCCGATCCTTGATGAAATTTCATCAGAATATGATGGCAAAGTCCGTGTTGCAAAGCTGAACATTGATGAAAACCCGGGAACGCCGCCCAAGTACGGCATTCGTGGTATTCCCACTTTGATGTTGTTCAAAGATGGTAATGTTGAGGCAACCAAGGTGGGTGCGGTTTCCAAGTCGCAGTTGACGGCCTTTTTAGATAGTAATATCTAACGGTTACAAGCGTGCTGCGTTTGGTTAAAGAAAACTAGACGCAGCACGATAATGGTGATACGGTTCGCCGAATAACGATAATTGAGCCGATAATTTCGGATCTTTCCACGCCGAAAAGTAATTCCTAAATAGGCCCTTCAGGGGCATTCCTACGCTTTTCTCCGATACCACGTCTACGCATACCACTAACAAACTGTTATGAATCTAACCGAACTCAAGAAACAAACCGCTGCAGAACTCCTGAAACTGGCTGAGTCGATGAAGCTTGATGGCATGTCCCGCATGCGCAAGCAGGATGTCATCTTTGCCATCCTTAAAGCTCACGCCAAAAAGGGTGAGGCGATCTACGGGGATGGGGTGTTAGAGATTCTGCAAGACGGTTTCGGTTTTTTGAGATCGGCAGATTGTTCCTATCTTGCGGGGCCGGACGATATCTACGTTTCGCCCAGCCAGATTCGTCGTTTTGGTCTGCGTACCGGGGATACGGTGTCGGGGAAGATTCGACCACCAAAAGACGGTGAGCGTTATTTCGCGATGCTGAAGGTCTCTGAGATTAACTTCGAGCCGCCCGAAAACGCTAAAAACAAGGTTCTTTTCGAAAATCTGACCCCCTATTTTGCGACGGAGCCTTTTCATCTGGAGATAGGCAACGGCAGTACCGAGGATCTTACCTCACGGGTGATCGAGCTGGTTGCGCCTATCGGCAAAGGGCAGCGTGGCATGGTGGTATCACCACCTAAAGCGGGTAAGACGATGATGATGCAGTACATTGCCCAGTCCATCGCCGCCCAGCATCCCGAGTGTTACCTCATTGTACTGTTGATCGATGAGCGGCCGGAAGAGGTGACGGAGATGCAGCGCTCGGTGCGAGGCGAAGTGGTCTCCAGTACCTTCGATGAGCCTGCCAGCCGTCATGTTCAGGTGGCCGAGATGGTGATTGAAAAGGCCAAGCGCCTGGTTGAGCATAAGCGCGACGTTGTGATTTTGCTCGATTCCATTACCCGTTTGGCCCGAGCCTACAACACGGTGATCCCTTCTTCCGGCAAGGTACTGACTGGTGGTGTGGATGCCAATGCGCTCCAGCGTCCCAAGCGCTTTTTTGGCGCAGCTCGTAATGTGGAAGAGGGTGGGAGCTTGACCATCATCGCCACGGCACTGGTTGAAACCGGGTCGCGTATGGACGATGTGATTTACGAAGAGTTTAAAGGCACCGGCAATATGGAGCTCCATCTGGATCGCCGTGTTGCAGAGAAGCGTATCTACCCGGCGATCAATATCAATCGTTCCGGCACTCGTCGTGAAGAGTTGCTAATCAAGCAGGAGACACTCCAGAAGATCTGGATTCTACGCAAGCTGCTGCACCCCATGGATGAGTTGGCGGCAATGGAGTTTCTGCTGGACAAGCTCAAAGAC
>JALTMR010000363.1 GCA_027001525.1 Gammaproteobacteria bacterium | reverse complement strand
CCACATCAAGACCAGAACACGGCGCTGTGGATGTTTGAACTACCAGTGCAACATCAGGGGAAGACGGACCTGTTTCAATTCACCATCCAGGAAGAGGAGAGAGAGAAAGATGACCAGGATCAACCACGCTACAGCATCTTTCTAAGCTTTGATTTGGCGGGCCTTGGGCCGGTGCATATCAAACTGAGTTATGCCCGCGAGCGAATCTACGCCACCGCCTGGGCAGAGGAGCAGGCAACCGCCAGCCTCCTCCAGCAGGAGATGAAAGAACTGTCACACCGATTTGAAAAGGCCGGAATCACCGTCGGCCATCTGCGCTGCCAGCACGGCACACCACCCGAGCCAGCGATTCGCTGTGTTCACCAGAGCGTTTTGGATATTAACGTATGAACTCGAACACCCCTCGCGCCATCGCGCTCCAGTGGGATGGCACCACCACTCCCACAGTGACCGCCAAAGCTGAAGGTGAACTGGCGTTGGAGATTATCGCCACGGCAAAGGAGCTGGGCATTCCCCTGCAAGAGGAGCCACAGCTGGCTGCCGCATTGTCACAACTGGAGTTGGGTGAAGAGATTCCGGAGATGCTCTACCGCGCCGTGGCAGAGGTTATTGCGTTTGCCTACTTTCTGTCGGAGCGAACGTCAGTCACCCAGGGCAGCAGCGTCTAGCGGGCCAAGGGGCATTCTCACTCAGGTAATTGAGCTCCCTAGTCCACGTTAGCCGCATCGTCCTTATGCAGACGGATGAGTAACTCGGCCTCTTCGCGCAACAGACCGCAGCGCTCCACCAGATCACTTTCAGTCGCCCCCTGATGCACCAGCTCAATCGCTTCGCTGTAGCTCATGGTGGAGGAGTCATGCACATCAAACTGCTCCTGACGTTCTGACAGCGTATTGATCTGAGACTCGATGCGGGCCAGGTGCGTACCCACCCCCGCCGCACCACTGTATAGCGCCTGTAATTCATTTTTCAGTGATGCGATCTCGGCATGGTTTTTTTCAATCTCGCGCTGGGCATTGCGCTGGCGTGACACCAAAAAAAGACTGCCGATAATCAGAAGCAGGATATTGGCAAACAGTAGAATGGTTGTGGTATTCAGCACGGCAAAAATAGTTTACTTTGAATTTGGCTATCGCCAGGGGCCTGTCGGACTTAGGTCATCGTAGCGGGCATGGTGGGTAAGAATGCGGCAGATCAGGCATACTCGTCAATATGAGGAGGCCCATTATCGCCTCTTTTTTCATCCTTGTTTTTATCCCTTTCATCCTGGCCCTGATGCCCTGCCGGTGCCTCGTCATCCTCCTCCACCTGACGCCCCCGGGGAACTGGCCAGATAGGCGCTAGCGGTTTGGAGCCGCGAATTTCAGCCATCGCATCATCATCCGTTGATACCCGCTAATCCACACAAAAATCATCCTTTTAAACAGCAATGATTTACTGGGTCGTCGTCGGGGCATGCAGCATAAAACATAACCCCCCCCGCATCTACCTGCATTGCACCTTGACCACTATAGACTGGAAAATTCACGCCACTCTTCATCAGTGAGCAGCTTATTCAGGTCCACCAGAATAAGCAGCCCATCTTCGCGATTGGCGACGCCCTGGATGTAACGCGAACTCTCTTCATTGCCGACATTGGGCGGGCTCTCGATATCAGGCTGATCGAGATAGACCACCTCGGCAACACTGTCCACCAGGATGCCCACCACCTGATCTTCGGCTTCGATAATCACGATCCGGGTTGCATCATCCGCTTCGTGTTGCGGCAAGGCGAATCGCTTGCGCGTATCCATCACCGTCACCACATTGCCGCGCAAATTGATGATGCCCAACACGTAGTCCGGTGCACCGGGTACGGGTGCTATCTCGGTCATGCGCAGCACCTCCTGCACCTGCATCACATTGATGCCGTACCGTTCATCTTCAAGCCGGAAGGTTACCCACTGGGTAACGGTGCTGTTTTCGGCCTGCTCTGCTTGACTCATAACCCCATCCCCTGGCTAGTTATTGGTGTTAAAAACACGGTTTAACATCCTCAAAATCGGTGAAAGATACCCACACTACTCACTTGTTTCGTCAGCAGGACAGCCATCCTTTAGCATTTCGGCAAAAACATTGACGTCGAGTAACGCGCACATCTGCTCCACCAGCGTTCCCGCCAACCAGGGCCGTTGACTCAAATCGGTACGCCAGCGCACTTTGTCCCGTTCCACGCTGAAGACATCCCCCAGATCACCGCAGGCCAGACCATATTCGCCATTACCAACCACAATGATGTGTTTGAAATGCCGTTCGCCCTCAAGAGACCGTCTTGCCGCATGATTTTCGGGAATGACAAACTTCGCAATATCGATCACCTTGACTTGCCGCGCCCGCATCGGCAGCAAGCCCAGGAACCATTCGGCATGCCCGGGCATGGGGGTGATTTTGTCGTTCCAGGTCACAATGGTGTTGAGCGTTGCCAGGGGCGTCGCCATACTTAAAAAACCGCCGACTTTAAACAGCAGGGCTTCAAAAGCCTGGTCGGCCCAATCGGGGTAAGCATTCGAACTGGGCACAGGAGGCGCTGGCACAGGCTCCGCAACCTCAACCGGCACCTCCACGGTGGGCAACGGCGGTTTGAGCTCTGGCGCTTGTGGGGGAGCCTCTACAGCAGGCCGTGGCGCAGGCTTATCCGCCAGTGCCAGCGGAGCGGCTTCATCCTCCAGCAACGCGGAGATATATACCTTTAGCGCCAACTCATGTTCGACGAGCTTACTCACCGCCTGCTTTTCGGACACCGTCATAACGCCGCCACCTGCTGGTGCTCGTCGTAGCGTTCCAACAGATCGCTCAGCAGACGCTGATAGGCGCCCACCCCGCGTGTCTGCGGCATCATCATCGGCAACGGTATGCCGGCACGACTGGCCTCCCGAAATTGGGTATCTACCGGAATCACCCGCCGCCAAAGGTCATCGGCAAAGCTCTCTTTTAGCAGGCGCAACGTCTCTGTCGATGCGCGAGTACGGCGATCAAACATGGTCGGCACAATGGTGTGGGGAATATCGATATTCTTGGAGCGCATAATCATGCGCAGTGTATTGACCATACGCTCCAGCCCCTTGAGGGCAAGAAACTCCGTCTGCACCGGCATGATCAAATGGTCACAGGCTGCCAGCGCGTTGACCATCAACACCCCCAGCATGGGGGGGCAATCAATCAGCACGTAGTCATAGCGCTCACCCAGTTGTCGCAGCGCCCGTTTCAACACCAGCCCCATGCCACTCTTGGCACCGAGCTGACGATCCAGTGTTGCCAGCGCCATGGAGGCGGGCAGAATTTGCAGGTGGTCAAAACGGGTGGGCTTGATCAACAGCGCCGGATCCACATCCCGCCCCTCAAATAGGGAGTAGACGCTCAGTTCCAGCTCATCCGGGCTATAGCGAAAATAGGTGGTCATGGAACCATGCGGATCGGTGTCGACCAGCAGAGTGCGCAAACCGCGCTGCGCCAACAGACCGCCCAAGGTCACCGC
>JALTMR010000362.1 GCA_027001525.1 Gammaproteobacteria bacterium | reverse complement strand
GGGTAGCGACCACGGCGACTTGAGCATGAGCCCGCAAGCACCGCTTCCCACCACCGTGGCCGGCCCGGCCGGCCGTCTTGAAATCAGCGTGGAGGGGTTTGAGCAGCCGGCGGTAAGAGGCATTGCCATCGTTTGCCACCCCCACCCTCTGCACGGCGGCACCATGACCAACAAGGTTGTGCACTTTCTCAGCCGTTCGCTCAACGAGCTGGGTTTTGCCAGCCTGCGTTTTAACTTTCGCGGGGTGGGGAAAAGCGAGGGGGAGTTTGCTGAAGCCATCGGTGAAACGGAAGATCTTCTGGCCGTAATCGACTGGGTTCAGCAACGCTTTCCCTCGATGCCGGTCTGGCTGGCGGGGTTCTCCTTTGGGGCCTATGTTGCGCTTAGCGCCGCGAGCCAACGCAATGTCGAGCGCCTGATCACCGTGGCCCCGGCGGTGCACCTGTACGACGTCTCATCACTCACACCACCCTCCTGCCCCTGGCTGTTAATTCAGGGGGATAGCGATGAAATTGTGCCCATCGATCAGGTCAGGGCGTGGGTTCAGCGACTGGAGAAGCGACCACGGACCGTCTACCTCAAGGGCGTTGGCCACTTTTTCCACGGCAAATTAACCCTGTTGCGTGATGTGGTGGTCGGGGCGTTGGAACCGGCGGCAAAACAACTGCCTTATCGCCGCCTCGACTGACCTGGTAGCCTGTCAGATTTAGGCAGCAAAACGGGCCGCCATGTCATCGAGCCCGGATGTATCTTCCAATACAACATCAACGGCACGCATCACCGCCACCTCATCCAGGCCCAGGCTTTGCAGCAGCGACTCGGGCAGCCCGTCTGTTGGTGCCGATCCGCCCTCGACGTTACGCAGTATTTTATCCACTAACTGCGCCAGGTGAACGTAGCTGGCGTGAGGGCCTGAATAGTCGGAGGTATGATGCTCCTTCACCAGGGTCACGATCTCCTCCGGCAGCTGCCACGCGTCGAGCAGCCAGGCCCCAATTTCACCGTGATCTATCCCCAGGTATTGGCGCTCCAGCTCATCCATCGGCACATCCGGCTGGCCCAGCATGGCATCGCTGAGGCCGATAAACTCTTCGCGAAAATAGTGGCCGAGAATGAGGTAGCCGAAGTTGTGCAGCAAGCCACCGAGATAGCACAACCCCAAACGAGGTCGCTGCTCGCGGGGCATGAGTTTGGCGATGGCCTGGTAGAAGCTGGCACTGTAGACCGCATCACGCCAGAAGGTCTCCAGGCCGATGGGGCCGTGCAGCGATATTCGAAACGGCCGGGCCATGGCAACACCCAGCGCCATATTCATGGTGGCATCAAAACCCAGCACGCGGGTCACAGCATCGTAGAGCGAATCGATGCGGCCGCTGTAACCAAAAAAAGGCGAGCGGGCATAGCGCAGTACCTGCGCCGCCAAACCGGGGTCGAACTCCAGAATCTTCACCAGGTCGGTGATTTCAGCCATCGGCTCCGCCTGCAGTTCAACAATTTTTGTCGCCATTTCCGGCAGTGGAGGCAGCTCGACAATCTGTTCGATGCGCTGGCGGATGTAGTGATTTTTCTCCACCAACGCATCCATCACCTCGGCGTCCTCACCCGCCTCTTCCAGCTGCTCTATCGGCGCTGCAAAGTCACTGGCAAGCCAGGCGTTTGCCTGCATCATAAGAAAATCCTTGCGCGACAGTTTGATGATGCGACTGTTGTCCCCCGCCACCATATAGACCTCCTCCGGCGTCTCCAGGCTGGCGTCGATCAGGGTACGAATACCATAGGGCTCACCCAGGGGGGGGATCATGCCTGACTGGCAGTCAGAGAATACGGAAGAGAGCTGGGTGTGGAACGCCAGATCCACCTTGCGGTTAAGCAGCGCAGCCAGGCGCGTGTAATCCAGCTCATGAGAGGCGGGCAGCACCGCCATCATTAAACCAAACGGGTCACGCAGTACCACGGGATAATAGAGTGAACGAGGCGCAATGCCGGCCGTTACCGCAGCCTGAAGCGGTGAATCAAAATGCTGAACCTGCTGGACACTGTAAATGACGTGTTTATCGTCCAGATACTGTTTGACTGTTCTTGCGATCGACATAAGGCCTCAGCTGCATTCCGTTGAGGAGGTGAACACCCTTCACCCCGGCACTGGATCGATCCGCCGGCCCTCCGGCCTGGCGCGGATCCCTCTTGGTTCAGCGTATAACGGTCAACCGAGTAAGATATTTACTTTTTCGATTGTCTATCTACGATAGTACAACAAAAAATAATGTGAACGACGGCCGGAAATACCGCCCCGGAAGGAAAATTGACCACTCAACCACTTACTGGAAGCGTGTGCGAGCGATCAGTTTATTCCCACCGGAACGGCAAGGTGAACGGGCATTACTTGGCAGGGGCAGCGCACACTTCGGTGTACTCTTCATAGCCCTGAAACTCGGCGGAATCACCGCAACAGGGGCACGCCGCCTTGTGGGGTAACTTCAGCATGTTAAAACTGGTGTGCAGGGCATCGTAGTAGAGCATTTTGCCCAGCAACGGTTCACCAATACCCAGCAACACTTTCAAAGCCTCTATCGATTGCAGCAATCCCACGACCCCGGGCAGCACACCCAACACACCAATTTCAGAGCAAGAGGGTGCCGAGCCCGGCGGTGGTGGCGTTGGGAACATGCAACGGTAGCAACCGGTGGGGTGATCCGGGTGCTGCGGCCAGAAGACGGTCACCTGACCTTCGAAACGGTAGACTGCCGCGTGCACATTCGGCTTGTTCAACTTCACGCAGGCATCGTTGATCAGGTAGCGGGTGGGCAGATTGTCGGTGCCATCAAGGATCACATCGTAGGCGGAGAAGATCTCCTCAACATTGGAGGCATCCAGGCGAGTCTCATAGCCGACGACTTTCACATCAGGGTTCAGCTCTTCGATGGACTGACGCGCCGATGCGACCTTGGGCGTGCCCACTCGCGCCTCGGTGTGAATGATCTGGCGCTGGAGATTGCTGCGATCAACCACATCGTGATCCACCAGACCGATGGTGCCAACACCGGCAGCGGCCAGGTAAAACGCCGCCGGCGAACCCAAACCACCCGCGCCAATCAGAAGAACCTTGCTGTCTTTCAGTTTAAGCTGACCCGCTTCGCCCACCTCCGGTAACAGCAGGTGACGCGAATAGCGCTCCTTGTCGCTGTCGCTCAGGGCACGGGGAATTTCGAATGCAAAGCCATCGTTCTTCCAGCGATTAAAACCGCCGGCCATGGAGCGGACATCGCTGTAGCCCAGTTTATGCAGCGCATCAGCCGCCAGCAGCGAACGCACCCCCCCGGCACACATCAGCACCAGGAGCCTGTCTTTGTCAGGCACCAGATCTTCGATACGAAGTTCAAGGTAACCGCGGCCAATCCGCAGCGCCCCTTCCGGGCTGCCGTTGGCGATCTCGTCCGGCTCACGCACATCGACCAACAGTGCCCCCTGAGAGATAAGCTCCTGAGCCTCTTGCGGCTCCACCTCGGGGATGATCGAT
>JALTMR010000361.1 GCA_027001525.1 Gammaproteobacteria bacterium | reverse complement strand
CTGATTTTGCCTCTGTCCGTATTCTTGTTGCCGGTGACCTGATGCTGGATCGTTACTGGTCCGGCGAGACCAGCCGCATCTCACCGGAGGCGCCGGTGCCCGTAGTGCGGGTGACGAGCAGCGATGAACGCCCGGGGGGGGCGGGTAATGTTGCGTTAAATATTGCCGCTCTTGGGGCTGAGTCTGCCGTGCTTGGCGTCGTGGGGGAGGACCGCGATGGTCAGGTCTTGCAGCAGCAGCTGGAGGCGCATTCAGGTCTGAGTTGTGACCTGGCGCGGGCACCCAACTACCCGACGGTGACCAAGTTGCGTGTGCTGAGCCGCCACCAGCAACTGATCCGTCTCGATTTTGAAGAGCCCGTTTGCCACGCTGATCTGCCCTCTCTGGGCAGCGCGTTCGAGCGTAATCTCGGTCAGGCTGATGTGGTTGTTCTATCAGACTACGGCAAGGGTGCATTGAGTGATTCCCGTCAGTTGATTGCCCGGGCCCGGGCGGTGGGCAAGCCCGTTCTGGTCGATCCCAAGCAGCGCGACTTTTCCCATTACCACGGCGCAACGCTGGTGACCCCTAATCGCGCTGAGTTTGAGGCGGTGGTGGGTCCCTGCCTGAGCGATGCCGACTTTGTGGTTAAAGGTGAGGCGTTGATGGTGCAGCACGATTTGGCCGCCCTGCTGATTACCCGCAGTGAGCACGGGATGACCTTGTTGCAGCGAGGCGAAGAGCCTCTGCACATTCCGGCATTGGCCCGCGATGTGTTTGATGTGACAGGTGCCGGGGATACAGTGATCGCTACCTTTGCCGTTGCCCTGGGTGCCGGTGTGCCGATGGCCCGTGCTGCCCGCCTGGCCAATGTGGCGGCGGGTATTGTGGTGGGCAAGCTGGGGGCGGAGACGGTAAGCGTGCCGGAACTGCGCCGTGCGCTCTATGCCATGACGGATGATCAGCGTGGTGTGTTTGACGAGGCGACGTTGCTGGAGCGGGTGGAGGATGCGCGTGCTCACGGCGAAACCATTGTCATGACCAATGGCTGTTTCGATATTCTCCATGCCGGCCATGTGGCCTATCTGGAACAGGCTGCGCGCCTGGGGGATCGTCTGATTGTGGCGGTGAACAGCGATGAGTCGGTTAAGCGCCTCAAGGGCGAGGAGCGACCCATCGTGCCGCTGGAGCAGCGCATGGCGGTGCTGTCAGGGCTGGCATCGGTGGATTGGGTTGTGCCGTTTGTGGAAGAGACGCCGGAACGGCTGATCTGTCGGCTGCTGCCGGACATTCTGGTCAAAGGGGGCGACTACCAGCCGCACGAGATCGCCGGCGGCTCCTGTGTGACGGCCAATGGCGGTGAGGTGGTTGTGCTGGAGTTCAAAGATGGCTGTTCCACCACCAGAATCATCCGCGCCATTACCCAATCAAGCTAACTCGGCAAACTGCGCCTGGTAGAGTCTGGCGTAGGCACCGTCTCTGGCCACCAGCGTCTGGTGGTCACCTACCTCAATAATTTTGCCTTTATCCATAACCACAATACGATCCGCATTTTCGATGGTGGAGAGTCGGTGGGCGATGATGATGGCGGTGCGATCTTTGCGCAGTGTCTCCAGCGCCGCCTGAACATGTTGTTCTGATTGTGAATCCAGCGCCGAGGTGGCCTCGTCCATAATCAGGATAGGGGCATTTTTCAGCAGGGCGCGGGCGATGGCAATCCGCTGGCGCTGACCGCCGGAGAGGCGCGAACCATTCTCCCCGGCGAGGGTGTTGAGCCCCTCGGGCAGTTTCTCGATGAACTCCATGGCATGAGCCGCGCGGGCCGCGGCAATGATCTCCGCCTCGCTGGCATCGCGCTGGCTCCCGTAGGCGATGTTGGCTGCCAGGGTGTCGTTGAAGAGCACAACTTTCTGGCTCACCAGGGCAATATTGGCCCGCAGGTCTTTCAGTTGAATCGATGCCAATTCGTGGCCATCGAGCAGAATCTTGCCGTCACTGGGTGTGTGGAAACGGGGGATGAGGCTGGCCAGTGTCGATTTGCCGCTGCCCGATTGGCCCACCAGGGCGATGGTTTCACCGGGCTGGATGTCGAGATTGATGTCATGCAGCGCATCCTCGCTGGCGTGAGGGTAGCGAAAATGCAGGTGGCGCAGTTGCAGGTGCCCTTGCGCCCTTGGCAGTGCCAGCGTCCCTTCGTCCTGCTCTCCCGGCTCATCCAGTAGTTCGAAAATTGACTGGGCTGCGGCCAGTCCGCGCTGAAGCTGTTCGTTGACCTTGGTGAGCCGTTTAATGGGAGAGAAGAGCATCGCCATCGCCCCAAAGAACGACACAAACCCTCCCACGGTGAGCATCTCTGCCTCCGCCTTGAGCGAGACGATGTAGACGATGAGCGCCAGGGCAAGGACGCCGATGAGCTGCACGACGGGCACGTTGATGGCCGAGATGGTGATCGCTTTCATGTTGTAGCGCCGGACCCAGTTGGCTACCTTGTCGAAGCGGTTTTGCTCGTACTCCTCACCGCCAAAAATCTTGATTACCTCGGTGCCGTTGGCGGTCTCGTTGAGGGTTTGGGTCATCTGCCCCATATTGCTTTGCAGTGACATGTTAAAGCGGCGCAGGCGCTTGCTGATGCTCTTGACGATCAGACCGATGATGGGGCCGATGATCAGAAAAATCAGCGACAGCTGCCAGTCGAGATAGAACATCCAGCCCAGCAGGGCGATGACGGTGATGCTGTCCTTGACGATGATGATCAACGCATTGGTGGTGGTACTGGCTACCTGGTCGGTGTTGTAGGTGATTTTGGAGATCAGTGTGCCGCTGGAGTGTTCATCGTAGTAGCTTTGCGGCATGTGGATCAGTTTGGCAAACATCTGCCGGCGGATATCGAACACCACCTTATGGCCAACCCAGGCGATGCCCACCTGCGACACAAAGCCAACCAGACCGCGTGCGACAAAGAGCAGAATCAGCCAGATCATGGTGGTCTGCACAGCGTCGGCATTTTTGTGGACAAAGCTCTCATCCAGCAGTGGCTTGAGCAGCACAGGGATGCCCGACTCGGCCAGCCCTGCCCCCACCATGGCCACCATGGCGATAGCGAAGACGCGCCAGTAGGGTTTTACGTAGCGCAGCAGGCGGGCGTAGAGTTGTTTGCCTTGCTGCATTTCGGGGGGGGTGGCAGGCATGGTGATATCAGTTTCCCGAAATGTTGTGTTGGTGGTAGACGTCGCCGGGCTCGCCGCGCGGCAGTTTGAAGCGGCGATGGAGCCAGAAGTATTGCTCCGGGGCGTGGCGGATCAAGGTCTCAAACACCTGGTTGATGCGCGTGGCATTGGCCACCTCATCGTCAGAGGGAAAGTCCTCCAGTGGTGGATAGAACTCCAGCAGGTAACCTTTGCTGCCCGGCAGGCGGCGATACTCAAATGGCATGGCCGCAGCGCCGCTCATTTTGATCAGGCGCGAGGTGGCGGGCTGGGTGGGGGCCGGTGTGCCGAAAAACGGGGCCATGATATGCCCCTTTTTCCGATAATTCTGGTC
>JALTMR010000360.1 GCA_027001525.1 Gammaproteobacteria bacterium | reverse complement strand
GCAGGCCGGAGCCAATATGCTGGCAGTGGTCGACGGAATATTTGGCCAGGACGACATCGCCCGGGCCGCTCGGCGGTATGCAGAACTATTCAACGAATAAACGACCTAACACGCACCACAGACAAGGGTAATTAAAGGACACCACATGACGCGTTCCCACGATCTATTCGAAGCAGCACAACAACACATTCCCGGCGGCGTAAACTCCCCCGTTCGTGCATTTAAAGGGGTGGGCGGCGAGCCGATCTTCTTCAAGCGCGGCGAAGGGGCGCATCTGTTTGATGAGGATGACAACAAATACATCGATTACGTTGCCTCCTGGGGCCCGGCGATCTTGGGTCACGCCCACCCCAAAGTGCTGGCCGCCGTGGAAGAGACCATCAAAAACGGCCTCAGCTTTGGCGCGCCGACCGCCATCGAAACCGCCATGGCGGACCGCATCTGCGAAGTGGTGCCCTCCATCGAAATGATCCGCATGGTCAGCTCCGGCACCGAAGCGACCATGAGCGCCATCCGTCTTGCCCGTGGCTACACCGGCCGCGACAAACTGGTCAAGTTCGAAGGCTGCTACCACGGCCACGCCGATTCCTTATTGGTAAAAGCCGGTTCCGGTGCGTTGACGCTGGGTGTGCCCACCTCCCCCGGCGTACCCGCATCACTGGCCGAGCACACCATTACCCTGAACTACAACGACATCGAACAGGTAAAAGAGACCTTCGCCAAAATCGGTGAGCAGGTGGCCTGCATCATCGTTGAGCCTGTGGCTGGCAACATGAACTGCATTCCGCCCGTTCCCGGTTTTCACGAAACCCTGCGTGAAGTATGCGACCAATACGGTGTCGTACTGATTTTCGACGAGGTGATGACCGGCTTTCGCGTCGCTCTCGGCGGCGCGCAAGCGCACTACAACATCACGCCCGACCTCACCACCCTCGGCAAAGTCATCGGTGGCGGCATGCCCGTGGGTGCCTTCGGCGGCAAGCGTGAAATCATGGAGTATATCGCCCCTCTGGGTCCGGTCTACCAGGCTGGCACACTGTCCGGCAACCCCGTCGCCATGGCTGCGGGGCTGGCCAATCTGGAGGAGATCTCCCAGCCCGGCTTCTACGACAAGCTGGCCAGCAACACCGAATTTTTGATTCAGGGTCTCGTCACCCGCGCTCACGCTTTCGACATTCCCATGACCGAAAATCACGTTGGGGCCATGTTCGGCTTCTTCTTTACCGAGGAAGAGAAGATCACCAACTTCAACCAGGTGACCCGTTGTGATTTGACCCGTTTCCAGAAGTTCTACCACGGCATGTTGCAGGAAGGGGTCTATCTCGCTCCATCAGCCTATGAAGCCGGCTTCGTCTCCTCCGCTCACGGCAAACGCGACATCAAGGGCACCTTTGCCGCTGCAGAGAAAGTCTTCTCCAGTCTGAAAAAGTAGGGAGTCACACCATGGAATACCGCCGTCTGGGGCGTACTGATCTCAACGTCAGCAGTCTCTGCCTGGGCACTATGACCTTCGGCGAACAAAACAGCGAAGCCGATGCCCACGCGCAACTGGACTACGCCCTGGCGGCAGGTATCAACTTCATCGACACCGCCGAGATGTACCCGGTGCCGCCCAAAGCCGAGACACAAGGGCTGACCGAGCAGTACATCGGCAGCTGGCTCAAGGCGCGGGGCGGGCGGGATAAAATCGTCCTCGCCACCAAAGTGGCCGGACCCAGTTTTGATTACATTCGCGACGGCAACTTGCGCTTCGATCGCCGCAATACCGAAGCCGCGCTGAATGCCAGCCTCAAACGGCTCAACACCGACTACATCGACCTCTACCAGCTCCACTGGCCCGAACGCAAAACCAACTATTTTGGCCAGTTGGGTTACATCCACCACCCGGACGACCGGTGGACCGACTTTGCCGAAACCCTCAGCGTGCTGGATGAGCAGATCAAGGCGGGCAAGATTCGCCATGTGGGGCTCTCCAACGAGACGCCCTGGGGCACCATGAAATTCCTGCAACTGGCGGAGCAAGAGGGGTTGCCGCGTATGGCGTCGATCCAAAACCCCTACAGCCTGCTCAACCGCAGCTTTGAGGTCGGGCTGGCAGAGATTTCACACCGCGAAGATATCGGCCTGCTGGCCTACTCACCGCTGGGGTTTGGCGTGCTCAGCGGCAAGTACCTGCAACACCCCTGGCCTGCCGACGGCCGCATCACCCTCTATGAACGCTTTCGCCGCTACACCAGCGAACAGGCGGCCGCCGCCACCCAGGCCTATGTGGAACTGGCCCGTGACCACGACCTGACACCCGCCCAGATGGCACTGGCCTTTGTCACCTGCCGCAGCTTTGTCACCAGCAACATCATTGGTGCCACGAACATGGCTCAGCTAAAACAGAATATCGATAGCATTGATATCAGCCTGTCGCCCCAAGTGTTAGAAGGTATTGAGGCGATACATCAGCGCTACACCATCCCCTGCCCTTAGCACTGCCCACCAGGCTTTTCCACCACCGACGAGTAACCAAGAACCAGAAGGAAGTCATCCGTGTCGTTTCCCGCTCTCCGCACCCTGGCCTGCACCCTGCTTACACTCTCACTGGCTGGCCAGAGCCACGCCAGCTCCAGTACAGCCATCGAGATCTCACCCACACACATCACAGTGGGAAAATCAGCCGAGTTAACACTTAAGTTAGGGTCACCTAAAAAAATAGAGGATATCAGCCTTATGCCCGGCGGCCCTTATGAGGCCTGGTCCATGGCGAAAGCAGGGGATACGGGTGGCCCCTTTCAATGGCAACAACACGGTGACGATATCTGGATTATCTCCATGGACAGACCCACCGTAGCAGCGGCGATCTTCACCCCCGCCTCCAGCGCCAGCGACACCGCTCAAGGCCACCGCTTTGGCGCGGAGGGAGAAAACGGACTGCGGATCTATGACGAACAGGGCAACCGCATCAGCACCTACCAAACCACCGGCCCGGCCCTGGATGTCTCCGTGGCCGATGGCATGGCCTACATCGCTAACGGTGCCAACGGCCTGACCCTGCTCGATATCTCCGAGCCCCAACAGCCCCGTTGGCTCAGCAGCCACCAGAAACTGGGGCAGGTTACCCACGTTCATGCTGAAGGGACGATGGTCACCGCGGTGAACGAAGATGGCGTGGTCTTTCTGATCGATGCCAGCAACCGCCTTGAGCCGACGGTGATTTCCGCCTACCGCAGCCGCGAAGCCATCAAGGATGCAGTGCTCTATGCCGACTGGGTCATCGCTCAAACCGAAAGCGGCGTTAAGATCATCGACTTCACCACCGAAACACCACAAATCAGCAACGAGGGGCTCGACTTCGGTCAAGGGGTCAATTTCGGCGGTGAGCGTCGCGTCTACATCGACAACGATCTCGCCTATGTTGCCGACTGGTTCTCCGGCATTCATATCTACGACATCAGCCGACCACAGATGCCGGTGCTGCTGTCGAGCTTCCACACGCCGGGGTCACCCAAAGGCATGATCGTGCGCGATGGTGTC
>JALTMR010000359.1 GCA_027001525.1 Gammaproteobacteria bacterium | reverse complement strand
GTAACACCACCTCCTGCTTGCGCTTCGCCAACCAACGCTTCACAGATGATTTCTTGCTCATGGACACCTCCTGCCATACTCAATCTACGACCAAATGTGTGTCCAGTTTATTCGGAAGGCAACCCAGCTACCCACATCCCTAGCGGTTGACAATGCCGGGGATGGCGAGCAACCGCCTGTGCCCCTCATCCGTGTCATGGCGCTGGACCTCGAAGGCACCCTTGTCACAGATGCAACAAGCCGCGTGCCGCGATCGGGTCTTACCCGTTTTCTGCGGGCAGTCCGCCGACGATTCCCGCGGATCGTGATCTTCACCAGCGTATCCGAAGAACGGTTTCGCAAGCTTGCAAAACAACTGGTAAAACAAGCAAAGGCACCACCCTGGTTTGTCTATGTCAAACATCTCAAGCCACAAGGCACCAAGAACCTCTCAATCATTCCCGAAGCGAATTGGCAGAACGTCCTGCTGGTAGACGATTACGCGGCCTATGTCCATCCAAGGCGGAATCGCAGTGGATCGAGATCCGCCAGTTTGCCTACCCCTATCCGTCTGATGATCGTGAACTGGAGAACATCCTGCGAACCCTTGAAATACGGCTGATATCCGATCAACAGCGTCCATTTCGACCACGTTGCTAAAGTACATTCACTGGGACCGAATGGAATCCTGCTCGTCTTGCATCTGTGTTTCTGAGTATGTTTTTTCGCAGTCAAGCCGCTTTCCGATCAGTTGCATATTAAGCATATCCAATTGCGGTATACCACCCAAGTATAGTTTAGCAGAAGGTGAATTCTCCAAACTCACCAACCGTTTTATCTGTCGCCCCCACGGTGTGCTCTCGGCCGGTACCTGGCACTCGATCTTGTCGATTAGTCGCATAGCCAAGGTCTGGTGCCCCACCACGAGGAGCGCATTGTCCTGGCCGCGAAAACAGTATTCCAATACCTCATTGGGTCGAACCGAGAGAAGGACGTCTGCCACCTCTCCCAGCGTTTCAAAGAGATCTATCATACGGTCTACTTGCTCGCCTTTATGCTCTTTACCATCACGCAAAGAGGAAATTTCTACAACAAATTCCGAGCGCAGCTGATGTAACATCCCTGACATGATGTCACATCGAAGTTTCAACCAGTTATCTTCCCTGGAAACTAACGGTTCCAACTCCGTTACCGCCTTCCCTTCCATCCCCGGCGCTTCCTTTCCGGTATTATCGTTCAGCGACAGACTGATTATTCCCACAAGCACTAACGCCGAACAGCACATAACGTTGATCGAATGCAATTTCATCCTCCTTTTCAATTAAAGAGGGCTTCATAAAAAACTCGGCGCTTCACCAATTCAAGTGGAGAGATTCTGCGACTCATCCCTTCCGGGTAGAGGTACAATCCACCCAGATGGAAGTAGATAGCATTGGCGAAACGTTGCTTGTTGCGAAAACCGTGACTCCGGATCTTAAGCGCCTTGATACTACTGTTGACCTCTTCGGCCGGCCCGTTGCTGACTTTCAATACGATGGCATTCAGAATATCCCATAGGTGTTCCTTGATGGTTCGCGCCACCTTCTTGACCGGTTCCAGGCGGCAGCGCATCGCCCATGATGGGTTGTCACCGCTTCCAGCCCTTGCAGGCTCAGGTCTTGCTGACATACCCCCACAAGAACATGGCCAGCTCCTTGATAGCCCAAGCGCGGGCTGTTTTGAGCGTCGATTCGCCCAAAGCCTTGAAACGCTGCTTCTGGCGATAGCTCATGTTCTGCGGGTTGTACAACCAATCGTATTTTGTCTCCTTGAGGTCGCTACGGCTTTCGGCCATCAGTTTTTTGTGTTCCTGGCGGCGGACCTTGTCGACCGCTTCGCCAAAGTACTTCGCACGTGGAATTTTTCGAAGGCAACTTTCTCCTCGGCGTCGGGCACCATCTCCAGAGTGGCGTTGATGAATGCCGGCCACATGTCCATCGAGACGCTCTTGAGAGCCTCCAGACTGGCTCAGAGCATGGATCCGTACCACCGCTTGAGGTCCGCTAACGTACGGTCCTCGCCTACATGCAGGACGGTGCCAGTCTCCTGGTCCGATACGATGGTCACGTAGTCGTGACGCTTCCTGAAGGAGGTTTCATCCACTCCCCGGGTGGCGGGCGCAGACCTCGCCTCACTGCTTCAGTCCACGCTTGAGGGCTCGCTGCATGATCCCATCGATGGCATTCCTGCTCAGCCCCATCAGACTGGCCACCGCAGCGGACGTTGCCTCCTTCAGCCAATCGATTACCAAGGCCTCGAACAGCGCCGTGAAACCGGAGCCCAGTTCGGCCCAAAGCACGGCCGTGGTCCCAACCTTATGCTCAGGGCACCGCACTTGGGGCATCGGCCTCAAGAATCGTCTTGTACTGGCACGTGTCCAAATGCCGCCAGCACCATCTCCGGGGATCGTAACCAGGCGCCTGACAGCCACATGTCAGGCATCTCAACGGCACACCGACCTCGCTTTCCACTCGGAGCATCACTTTACAGTGTGGCATGTCTACTTCGGAACCAGCTACCTGCCATGGCGACCGAATACCAAATATCTGTGCATATAAATCGATGTCTCTCATGCTGCCCACGCTAAACTACCCACACGATTAGGAGAAGATCCGTTGGAATAATGTACAAGCCCATTGAAATAAAGCAACCAGTAACCGCCATCCTCCATGTGTACTCCACAGTCTATGTTTTCACCTATTTCCTGTTCTGGTATTAAGCGCCGTTCAGCATGCTTTAAATCTACGTGAATTGCATTCATTCCCCGCCCTATCAGTAAGAAGCCATATTGCGGAAGTACCGAATCCAATCAACAGTATAATCAGTCATGTCGGTGCAGTAGTTCTCCCCCGATGTTTGTCAAGATGGTTGACGCAAATTTCACGCAACCATACCTTCGGTTTGTTGCGTCAGGCATGTCTCCGACCGTTCAGGGTTCAGCCATACCTCTCCGACCGGTGTCCAGTTCCATGAGGCACCGCTCCATCGCTCAGGATGCCGATTCCGTGCGGCCTCGTACACTGCCTCACGTCGCGCCAGAATCGCCTTGTCCCGTCCCTCGTGCCGCTCATTCGGTGTAACGAATTTCAGGGCGCTATGACGATGGCTGCCGTTGTACCAGGTCACGAACTCATGGACCCACCGCCGGGCCGCATCCAGATTCTCGAAGGGCTCCTGTGGCCAGGCCGGTGTGTACTTCAGTGTCCGGAACAGGCTTTCGGAATACGGATTATCGTTGCTCACCGCACGCCGGCTGAACGAGGCCACGACACCCAGCTGCTGCAACGTCGCCAGCAGGGTGGCGCCCTTCATCGGCGAACCATTGTCCGCATGCAGTATCAGTCCTGGTCGGGTCACGCCTTCCGCCAGGCAGGTCTTGCGGATGAGTTCGGCGGCGTGCGACGCCGATTCCCGCTCATGGACTTCCCAGCCCACGATTTTGCGGCTGTAGATATCCAGAACCAAGTAGAGCCGGTAGAAGACGCCGCGTATCGCGCTGGCAAGGTACGTGATATCC
>JALTMR010000358.1 GCA_027001525.1 Gammaproteobacteria bacterium | reverse complement strand
CCTGCTCAGCGCCACCCTGGCCTACCGGGATGGCCAGCGGGATGGTCAGCGAAATGACGCCATGATGAGCAAAGCCGTCGCCAAACTCAGCGACCAACAGGTATTGGCACTGGCCCAGTACTACTCAAACCAGCAGCGCACCCCTGTGCCTTTTGGGCAGCTGCAGTTTGGCCAAAACCACGCCCCACTGGCCGATGGAGAACGCATCGCCGCCAGCTGCAACGGCTGCCACCGCGCCCCTCAGGGTGACACCCCCAACCTCAACAGCCTCTCCCCCGTCTACCTTCAAACTGCACTCAAAGCCTATCAGCAAGGCACGCGCAAGCACCCCGAAATGCAGTTATTCAGCCAGCATCTGAATGATCTCGATATCGAGAAAGTGGCCCTCTACTACGCCACCCAAAGTGCACCGAAGCCTGCCCAAAAAACATTAGCGCCCAGCAAAGACATCGCGGCCCTGCTGCAACGTTGCGGCGGCTGTCACGGCGCTGATGGCAACAGTACCACCGCCACCACGCCCTCCCTGGCCGGGCAGAAGCCACATTACCTTGAGCACGCCATCCGGGCCTACGCAACCGCACAACGGCCACACCAGGCAATGCAAGATGCCGTCGCACAACTTGGCCCGGAGCAGGTCACCGCACTCGCCGCCTTCTACGCCCGGCAGACAAGGCAAACCATCGAAGTCCGAATTCCCGCCTCAGCGCAGAGCATTGCCAACAAATGCGACCGCTGCCACGGCATCAATGGCAACGGTCAACAGACCAACAAGCCCATTCTCGCCGGTCAATCCGAGCGCTACCTGGTCAGCGCCCTGAAGAGCTACCAAACCGAGCTACGCGAAAACTCCACCATGCACGCCATGACAGAGCTGCTCAGCAACCTGGAGATACACACCATCGCCCGCTACTACGCGCAACAAAAGTAGATTAATGAAAATCAACAGAGCCACCCTTAAGGCACCTCTATTGATTCTGGCGGTGATGGATTTGCTATTGGGGTGAAGACCGAAGACTCGGTATTCGCCATTCGCCTCAAGTGAAGAAAATGGACTCAATGTGGCTTTATACGATTTTCCCTCGTGGCGCCCTTAGTCAACCCACTGATTGAGCGCTGAGTCGATGAGTTCCACCTTGGCCCGGCGACTGAGTTTTTTGATCTCCGCCTCGCGTCGGCTGGCTGAGCTGCGGTCGTGCCCGCGTTCAAGATAGACCACTTTGCGTGGCTGACGACCACGAAAGTATTTGGCCCCGGTTTTGGCTGCATGCTGTGCGACCCGGCGCTCCAGGTTATTGGTAATGCCGGTGTAGAAGCTGTCGTCCGAACAAAGAAGGATGTAGACCAACCAAGCCGAGGTGTCGGGAAGTTCCGCTGTCTGCGCCATCGCGCCAATCTAAATAAAAAAAGGGGCTGGCACAATGCCCTCCCCTTGTGTCCCGGCAGTGAACAGATGCTGGCTACACCCGGAATTTGGCCACCAGGCCTTTCAGCTCGCTCACCACGTCCATCAATTCGTCGCCGGAACGCGTCAGGTTGTGCGTCTCTTCTGTCGTTCGCTCCGACACGCTGCGAATATTCACCACATTACGATTGATCTCTTCCGACACCGCGCTCTGCTCCTCGGCGGCACTGGCTATCAAGGCATTCATGTCGTTAATATTGGCGACCTCGGCAACAATTGCGCTCAGCGCTTTATCCGCCTTTTGCGCCTGGCCGACGCCGGCATCGGCCTGGGTACGGCCCGCCTCCATGACACTCACGGCATTGCGTACGCTGCCCTGAAGCCGTTCAACGATGGACTGAATCTCCAGCGTTGATTCCTGTGTGCGCTGGGCCAACGAACGCACTTCATCCGCCACCACCGCAAAACCGCGCCCCTGCTCACCGGCACGGGCCGCTTCAATGGCGGCATTGAGGGCCAGCAAATTGGTCTGCTCGGCAATGTCCCGAATCACATCAGAGACCTTGCCAATCCCGGCGGTATGCTCCTCAACGCCGGAGATCACTCCAGCAGCGTCGGCCACCTCGCTGGCCAGCTCCTGAATGACCCGCATGGTCTCATCCACCACCTCGCGGCCACTGACCGCTTCCCGGTCTGCCTGCCGGGCTGAATCGACGGCGGCACCGGCATTGCGCGCCACCTCGTGGATAGTGGCGGTCATCTCATCGATGGCGGTGGCCACCTGATCCGTTTCCTGCTTCTGCAACTCCATCACATCCCGGGTGCTTTGCGCTGCCCCGGTCAACTGAGAAACCGCCGAGACCAGCCTCACAACCCCCTGCTCCACCCCCCGGACATTGTCCTGCACCTTGGCCACAAAGATATTGGTGTAAGCCGCCAGCAGACCGAATTCACCAAACTGCGTTTCGTCCAGACGCCGGGTAAGGTCACCGTTGCCGTGAGCCAGCTCCTTGCTTAACCGGACGGAGCGACACAGCGGCCCCAACAGAAACTTGTTCACGCCAACAAACATCGCCAGCAACATCACGCCATAAAGCCCGGCAAACACCACGGCGGCAGAACGATCCTTTGCCACATGCGCTGTCAAAGCCGCCTCGCTCGCACTCACTTCAGCAACCACCGCAGCGGTCAGCGAGGCGAGTCGCTCATTCAGCTGCTGCGCCGATTTATCGAACGCCACCATTAACGGATTTCCGCCAATAGGGCCCTCCTCGACGTAGACCCGAGCCATCTTTTCGCCCTGGCTGTAGTAGCGATTAAACGTGGTCAACAGACTCTCATATTCACTACGGCGCGAAGTATCGATTTGTTCAATCTCTCGCACGGTGCGGCGAAACATATCGGCGTGGCGCGCAGCTTCGGCAAAGCCGCTATCCAGACCATCGAGCCCTCGCGTGGCACTCACGTCGGTGAACCACTGCTGCACCTGAACCGTATGAAATTGCAGAGACTGCACCTTGGTTGCCAGCGGCACCTCCACATCCAGCAACTGTGCCACCCGATGCTTCACCGCTGCCGTCTGGCGCAAGTTCATACCCGCTTGCAGCACAATGGCAACCGCCACAAATGCCACAAAGACCAACACCAGCGACTTCATATTAAATTTGTGCACGATTGCACACCCTCCACTGAACGCATTATTCGGAAAAAAGCCCCTATTGCAGGGGCATACGTCGGTTCAGCAGTGAAAAACTTGAATTTGGAACGGGCCGGACTACTCCCGTGTAAAACGCTCCGCTTCGGACATCACCCAGTCATCCCCATAAAACGCCACCAGGACTCTTACCGCATTGCGCAGCAGCTCCAGCACCGCCGCCCGCCCAGACAGCCCCAACGCAGAGGCCGTATCGAACCAGCTGCGACGTTGCAGCACTTTTATAATCAGAGCATCACGCTTAACATCGCTCAACATCTCGTGCAGGCCGGGATCGCTTAGCAGCCCCCCCATCAAACGCCACAACGCCGGTGAACTCATCTCATAACCCCGTTCGCCAAAACCAAAGGCCACCAGATCAGCCCAGTCCTGCGCCTCCAGCCGGGCCGGCTCCGCAGACGGCTGAACACTCAGTGCCGCAATCAGCGCCGCATCGACCCAGGCT
>JALTMR010000357.1 GCA_027001525.1 Gammaproteobacteria bacterium | reverse complement strand
CCTCGGGGGCGGGCGATCGGATTGCCCCAGTGTCGCGCACAGTTTTTATTAACACTATCGAGCTACCCTTGCTAAAATTGGTCACATCCCCGGGGCGGAATCTTCCACTGGTGGTTGAAGTGGCTGTGAAACGACAGCAGTTGGCTTAGGCGTCTGTCGGACGTAGGATGAATCCATTGCAGAACGTCCATTCTGGCCCATTTTCTTGAGCATGTTTATTAACTATGCTCAATATTCGCCTCAAGCATTCAATAAAATGGACCCCAAAAGGCTTTTCTTCGTTACGTCCCCCAAAGTCCGACAGGCTCCTGGCAGAGTTTCAACGGCCTGCTAATTTCTCGCGAGGAAAATTATGAAACTGGTTATCGTCAGTGGTTTGTCTGGTTCCGGGAAGAGCGTGGCGCTGGATGCTTTGGAAGACCTCGGTTTCTATTGCATCGACAACCTGCCGCTGGGGCTGTTGCCCGCGTTTGCCAAGCAGATTGTCGAATCTCCGCGCCGTAATTACGAGCACGCCGCCGTCGGCATCGATGCCCGTAACCTCAGCGATGATTTTCAGGGCTTTCCTGATCTGCTCGATGAGATTACTCACATGGGCCTGGCCTGTGAGGTGATTTTTCTCCAGGCGGATGACGACACCCTCATCAAACGCTTTAGTGAAACACGGCGCAAACACCCGCTGACGCGCGCGGAGGTGTCACTGCCGGAGGCGATTCAAATGGAGCGCCAGGTGCTCGACTCCCTTGCCCTCAGCTCCGCCTGGTGTATCGATACCACCAGCACCAACGTCCACCAGTTGCGCGACATGATTCGTGGCCGGATGCAGCACAAGGCCAAATCACTGTCGCTGACGTTCCTCTCTTTTGGCTACAAACACGGCGTACCCGTGGATGCCGATTATGTGTTTGATATCCGTTGTCTGCCTAACCCGCACTGGGTGCCGCAACTGCGGGCACTTACCGGGCTGGATGATGAGGTGAGGGAGTTCCTCGGGCAGGAAGCGGACATGAGCGAGATGTTCGACAACCTGCGTGACTTTCTGGAGCGCTGGATTCCCCATTTCGAGGCAGACAACCGCACCTATATGACCGTGGCCATCGGCTGTACCGGCGGGCAGCATCGGTCAGTCTATCTTAGTCGGCGCCTGGGGGACTATTTCTCGCAGCAGCGCGAAGGGGTTCTGGTGCGCCATCGGGAGTTGTCATGACCATTGGTCTGCTCATCGTCACCCACGAAAACATCGGTAATGCCCTGATAGAAAGCGCCACCACCACGCTGGGGATGTGCCCCATGGCGCTGGAGGTGATAGCCGTCACCACCGGCTGTGACCCGGACTGCTTGCTGGAGACCTCCCTCGCTGCCCTGAAACGGCTGGACAAGGGGCACGGTGTACTGGTGCTGACCGATATGTACGGCTCAACCCCCAGCAACGTGGCCAACCGGCTCTGCGGTCTGGAGCGGGTGGCGGTGGTCGCCGGGGTCAATTTGCCCATGTTGATTCGGGTGCTGAACTACCCCGATCTGGGCCTGGACGAATTGGCGCAGAAAGCCATGAGCGGTGGCCGTGACGGTATTTTTGTCTGCGAGCGCGGAGAAGGGCATTGATCACACAGACGCTGAACGTGATCAACAAGCTCGGCCTGCACGCGAGGGCGGCGTCGAAGTTCGTCAAGCTGGCGTCCTCGTTTCAGAGTGACATCAAGGTAAAAAGAGGGGAGCGGGAAGCCAACGGTAAAAGCATCATGGGGTTGATGATGCTGGCGGCCAGTTGCGGCACGGCCATCGAGGTGACCGCCAGCGGCCCTGATGAGCGCGAGGCCGTGGCGGCGCTCACCGACCTGCTGGCGCGGCGTTTTGATGAAGGGGAGTAGACAGTAGCCATGGCTAGCCTGGGTCTAAGCGGTGTCGGAGTCTCCCGAGGTATCGCCATCGGCCGGGCCTATCTGATCCAGCGCAACCACTGCAGCGTCCGTGAACACAGCCTGGCCGCCAGCGACATTGACGCTGAGGTCGAGCGCTTCGAACTGGCCATCGACATGGCCCGTCAACAGCTTCACAGCATCCGGGACGAGATTCCCCGCGCGACCCCCATCGATATCGCCTCCTTCATCGACACCCATTTGCTGATGCTCGATGATCGCGCCATTGCCCGAACGCCGATTGAGATCATCCGCCAGCGACGCTGTAACGCCGAATGGGCGTTGAAGATGCAGCGTGATGCGGTGGTGAAGGTTTTCGAGGCGATGGATGACCCCTATCTGCGCACCCGCAAGGACGATGTGGATCACGTCGTCTGCCGCGTTCAGCGCCTGCTCCTGGGGCAGGTGACCGACGAAGGTGAGACGGCGAGTATGAAGGGACGCATCATTATTGCCGATGATCTCTCCCCCGCCGACACGGTGATGATGAAAAATGATGGCGTGGCTGCTTTCATCACCGAGTATGGTGGCCCCACCTCACACACCACGATTCTGGCCCGCAGCCTGGCCATTCCGGCCGTTGTCGGCGTTCGCAACGTGCTGCGTTACCTCGAACAGGATGAGCCTCTGATTGTGGACGGTGATCAGGGCGTGGTGATTGCCCATCCCGATGCCCGGGGGCTGGCGCGCTATCAGCAAAAACAGCAGGCGGCTCAGCGCCGCCGCCGATCGCTTGCTTTACTGAAAGAGAAACCGGCCACCAGCCGCGACGGCCAGCCCGTCGCTCTGCGAGCCAATATTGAACTCAAGGATGATATCCAGGCGACGCTTCAGGTGGGGGCCAAGGGGGTTGGGCTCTACCGGACGGAGTTTCTCTTTATGAACCGCACCGAACTGCCCGGTGAGGAGGAGCAGTACGCCGCCTATGTGAATGTAGTGCGTCGCCTGAGCGGTGCGCCGCTAACCATTCGCACCCTCGATCTCGGTGCCGACAAAACCCTGAGCAGCGAGCGCCGTGAGGAGCCGCGTGGAACCATGGCGATGAATCCAGCCCTGGGGCTGCGGGCGATCCGGCTTTGCCTGCGTGACCAGGCGCTGTTTAAAACACAGGTGAGAGCGATTCTGCGGGCCTCGGCCGAGGGGCCGGTCAATATGATGATTCCCATGCTGACCACCTTGCAGGAGATCAAGCAGTCGCGGGCCCTGGTGGACGAGGTGAAAACCGAGCTGCGCCGCGATGGCCTCGCCTTTGACAACGCCCTGCCGGTGGGGGGGATGATCGAAGTCCCGGCGGCGGCCCTTTCGGCAGACATCTTTGCCCGTCACCTCGACTTTCTCTCCATCGGCACCAACGATCTGACGCAATACACCCTGGCCGCAGACCGGCTCGACAACATGCTCGACCATTTTTACCGCCAGATTCACCCGGCCGTGCTGCGTCTTATCGACATGACGATCAACGCCGGTCAGCGGGCAGGCATCCCGGTGGCCATGTGCGGTGAAATGGCGGCCGAGCCGCGCTACACCCGTCTGCTGCTGGGGCTGGGGCTGCGTGAATTCAGCATGCAGCCCGCCGTGGTGCCCGAAATCAAGCGGGTGATACAGCGCATCGATGTTGAACCACTGAGCCGGGCTGCGGGCGAG
>JALTMR010000356.1 GCA_027001525.1 Gammaproteobacteria bacterium | reverse complement strand
AACATCAGCCACGCACTCAGCAGGGCACCCAAGGTTTTAGCAGTCATTTGCATAAGCTCTCTCTCACGATCAATATGAGTATCTAGTTGCGCCATTATATTAGCATTTTCTAATATTTCAACCTGTACACCACACCCCTCGATAGGGCATGAGAAATATCAGGTTATACAAATAGATAATGTACCGTTCCTGGTTTAAGAAAACGCCCCGGCAAGCGGGACCTAAGCACCGGTTAAACTCCAAACTCAGGAGTCTGTCGGATTTAGGATGAATCTACTGCGGAAAATCCATTTCGGCCCATTTTCTCGATCACTTTCGTTAAATATGCTCAATATTCGCCTCAACTGTTCAAAAAAAAATGGACCAAAATGGCTTCCCCTCGTTACGATTCCCTAAGTCCGACAGGCTCCTAGATCCGACAAGCTCTTGGCGATTATAGCCAGCTCTGTGTGTTGTTTCATTACGCTTTTCTGAACCAGTAGTGGAACTTCCCTGGCGCTTCGCTACTCTCAATCAGCTCGTGGCCAGTCTGTTTGCTAAAGACAACGAAATCGTGCTGCGTGCCCTTGTCTGTGGCAACTACATGCAGCACCTGGCCTGATGCCATTTTTTTGAGTGCCTGTTTGAGGCACAACACCGGCAAAGGACAGCTCATCCCGCTGGTGTCCAGCTCTTGGTTTACGGTTAGGGTCATTCCTTCTCTCTCGCGCCAATACTGATCTTGAATTGCGCATAATACAGGCTTGGCGCCGCTAGCCCCTGATCAGCAAATGTTTTATCGTGCATAAAACCCGTTAACAAATCGTCAGATTATTTTGAAATACAACTCGTTACTACTCATCTTCTGTCTCATCTTTACCCCCCCTGTGGCCCACAGTGAGCCGCTTAAGCTGCCGGACATGGGCGATCCCTCCAGCGCCGTGTTAAGCCCGGAGGAGGATCGGCAACTGGGGCAGGCATTTATGCGTAGCGTACGCCGGGCTCTGCCGGTGGTTGATGATGTTGAAGTGCATACCTACATCAACACCCTGGGCTATAAATTACTTGCCAACACCGACACCAACCAGGCGGGGTTCCATTTTTTTGTGGTGGATCAACCCACCATCAACGCCTTCGCCGGCCCCGGCGGTTATATCGGCGTCCACACAGGGCTCATTCTTGAAGCACAATCGGAGGGAGAGCTGGCGGCCGTCCTGGCTCACGAAATCACTCACGTCACCCAGCGCCACCTGGCCCGGGCATTTCAAAAAGCCTCGAAGGCCAATCTGCAAACGGCAGCGGCTATTTTAGCAGCCCTTATCCTCAGCTCGATCGACCCGCAAGCCGCCCAGGCGGCTATTGTCGCGGCCACGGCCGGCAATATTCAACAGCAACTGAATTTTACCCGCGCCCATGAAAAAGAGGCCGACTGGCTCGGCATCGAAACGCTTGCCCGCGCAGGCTACGACCCCAGCTATATGGCCTCTTTTTTCAAACGGCTTCAGGAAGCCTCCCGTTACTCGGATAGCGCCGCTATTCCCGAACTGCTGCGCACCCATCCGGTAACAGCCAACCGCATCAGCGATGCTCAGAGCCGTGCGGCACGCTATCCCAGGATAGCGGACAATGCACTACCCGGTTTTGAGTACGTACAGGCAAAGCTCAGGGTCGCCCAGGACCACAATCGCCCCGGCTACGTAAAGCAGCTTGAAAACCAAATCAACCAGAGCAAGGCGGCCAACCCCCTGCTGCGCTACGAATACGCTCTGGCGTTGCTCAGTAACAACCGCCTCAAGCAGGCCAGAAAAATCAGCGATGCGCTCATTCAGCAGGACCCGGAGAACATCAACTTCATCACCTTGAAGGCCAAAATCAGCGACCACCTGGGGCAGTATGACGAAGCGAAACAGCAGTTGGCTGATGCCCTGACGCTCTACCCCAACCACCCCTGGCTGACGGTGCTCTATACCAGGGTACTCATGGCCGATGGCCAGCCAGAGGCCGCAGCCAAACATATCAGAGCCCTTGTCACTGAGCAGGGGCCCTTCTCTCTACCCCTCTATTACCGCCTGCTGGCAAAGGCACAGGGCATGGCCAACCATCGCACCGACAGCCACCTGTCCCTGGCGGAGTATTACTACCAGATTGGCCAGACCCGCCCGGCGATTCAGCAGTTAGAGAGCGCACTCAAGCTTGCCGACGAGGACAACGACTACAATCGTCAGAGAATTGAAGCAAAGCTGAAGCAACTTCAGGAAGTGGCGCTGCAAGAAGAGGAGTTGGAGGGCGGCAAACACTGACGTGGCGACAGGATCGGGACAGAATCGGAGCAACAAAAAAGGCGGCCACCAGAGCGGTGCCGCCTTTTTCAGTGCAGACTCGGCAATCTGTCCGGCTAGCGCCCCAGAACGTCGTTACGAACACTCTCTGCGATAGCGGCAGCTTCGGCAATCAAATCATCCGCCACGCCCAGCTCTTTCAGCGTTGCGCCCAGGTTTTCCATCACCGCATCGAAATGGGTGTCATCCAGACCCTTGGCAACCAAATGGGCGTGACCGTCACGCATATCCTTGCCACTGTAGTTGGCCGGACCACCAAAAGCGAAGGTCAGGAAGGCCTTCTGCTTGGCGGCCTGCTTGTCCATGTCCACACCCTCGAAGTATTTATTGATGCGATCATCGGCCAATACCTTGCGATAAAACACATCCACGGCCGCATCCACAGCCGCCTCGCCACCGATACGCTCATAGAGGCTCTTCTTTTCACCACCCATGGCCGCTTTCTCTTCTTCGGTGTATCCCGCCAGCACATCAGCGCGCACGCTCTCGGCAATGGCCGCAGCTTCACCGATCAGATCGTCGGGTACACCCAGCTCTTTCAGCGTCGCACCCAGGTTCTCCATCACCGCGTCGAAATGGCTGGCATTCAGCCCCTTCTCCACCAGGTGAGCGTGCCCCAGGCGCATGTCCTTACCACTGTAGTTGGCCGGACCACCGAAGGCGAACGTCAGGAAGGCCTTCTGCTTGGCCGCCTGCTTGTCCATATCCACGCCTTCGAAGTATTTGTTGATGCGATCATCCGCCAATACCTTGCGATAGAACACATCCACCGCTGCGTTTACCGCGGCATCACCGCCAATACGATCGAACAGGCTCTTCTCGCTGTTCATCGCGGCTTTCTCTTCATCGGTATAACCTGCGAGAACATCCTTGCGTGTACTTTCCGCAATCGCAGCCGCTTCGCCGATCAGGTCATCCGCCACGCCCAGTTCCTTGAGTGTTGCGCCCAGGTTCTCCATCACCGCATCAAAATGGCTGTCATTCAGCCCTTTCTCCACCAGATGAGCATGACCCAAACGCATCTCCTTGCCCGTGTAATGAGTGGGGCCACCAAACGCCATCGTCAGAAAAGCTTTCTGCTTGG
The DNA here is from genome assembly GCA_027001525.1 of Gammaproteobacteria bacterium. Classification (GTDB taxonomy): domain Bacteria; phylum Pseudomonadota; class Gammaproteobacteria; order Tenderiales; family Tenderiaceae; genus JALTMR01. The sequence continues at coordinate 161 of JALTMR010000356.1, read as the reverse complement.
CGGCCTGTTTTTCCATGTCGACGCCTTCGAAAAACTGGCTGATACGATCATCCGCCAACACTTTGCGATAGAACACATCCACCGCCGCATTGACCGCAGCATCCCCCCCAATACGATCATACAAAGACTGAGCGGGCTCATCGCCGCCACCAAAGAGCTTC
>JALTMR010000355.1 GCA_027001525.1 Gammaproteobacteria bacterium | reverse complement strand
GGGCGGTGCCATCGTGCCACTGCACAAGGTGGCCGAGGTGTCGGTGAAAGAGGGCTACTCCTTCATCCGCCGCGAACAGTTGCAGCGTTACGCCGTGATCCAGATGGATGTGCGCGGCCGCGATGTCGACAGCTTCGTGCAAGCGGCAGAGGCGGCCATCAAAGAGAAGGTCGATATGCCGCCGGGCTACTGGATCGAATGGGGTGGAGCCTTCGAGAATCAGCAGCGGGCATTGACGCGATTGGCCATCATCGTGCCGCTGACCATCTTCTTTATCTTCGTGCTGCTCTACACCGCGTTCAATTCGATCAAGTACGCCACCTTGATTATCGCCAACGTCCCCTTCGCCACCATCGGCGGCATCGTCTCGCTCTACATCAGCGGCCAATACCTGTCAGTGCCCTCGGCCATTGGTTTTATCGCCGTCTTCGGGGTGGCGATGCTCAACGGCATCGTCCTGATCAGCTTCCTCAACGAGCTGCGGGAGAAGGGGCTGTCAGTGTACGATGCGGTGCGTAAAGGGGCGGAGATGCGGCTGCGGCCGGTGATGATGACCGCCAGCGTGGCGATCCTGGGGCTGGTGCCCATGCTGCTCTCCAGCGGCGTCGGCGCGGAAACCCAGCGGCCACTGGCGGCGGTGGTGATCGGTGGCCTGATCACCTCCACACTGCTGACCCTGGTGCTGCTGCCGGTGATCTACGAGTGGATGGAGACGCGCAAGCAGAAGTGAATCGACGCGCTCCCCCAGGCGATGGGGGAGCGCCGCGTTCAAAACATATTCAGGAGAGTGACCATGAAAGAGATCAAAGCCTTTATCCACCGCAACCGCATTACCGACGTTATCCACGCCCTCAAGGCCGCCGGTTTTCGTAACCTCTCCATCGTCGATGTGAAGGGGATGCTCAAGGCGCTGGACAACAAGGAGCAGAACTACTCCGTCGAGCTGGGCAGCGCCGTCATCACCGAAATGAAACTGGAGCTGGTGTGTGAAAACGAACGAATCGACGAAGCCACTCAACTGATCCAGCAACACGCCCACACCGGCCAGGCGGATGCGGGGTGGATCTATGTTACCGATATCACCCAGGCGATCCGCATTGACGGGTGAGCCACATGCCTCCTTCAGGAAGGGCGCGCGTGCTGGTGTCGCCGAATTCTGCTTTCCGTTGCGTCGCATTTGCCGCAGAGTAATAGCCTCTTCGCGGTGGCTTATATGCAGAGGGTATCGGGCGAAGGGGTGAGTTTTGTGCAAATCCTACGGAAGGTGTGGTGGAAAAGAGAGTGAAGGCTGAAATTTTACAGCGCCTGAAAAATACGGAAGAAAAGGAGGGTGTTCGTATCCTCATGGCGATTGAATCGGGAAGCCGGGCCTGGGGGTTTGCCTCCCCCAACAGTGACTACGACGTAAGATTCATCTACGCCAGAGCGCGGGACTGGTATCTGGCCGTTGATCTCGAAGATAGAAGGGATGTGATTGAATACCCCATCGTCGATGAGATTGACCTCAACGGGTGGGATGTCAGAAAGGCCCTGAAGCTGTTCTGGAAGTCTAACCCGGCATTTGTTGAATGGATTCAATCCCCCATGACCTACGTCAGTCACGGAAATTTCAGGGATGAATCGCTCAAACTGCTGCCCTCCATCTACTCGGTGGAAAAAGGGATATACCACTACCGCAGTATGGCCAGAAGCAACTACCGCAGTTATCTCAGAGAAGAAAGCGTGCCCTTGAAAAAGTACTTTTATGCGCTCAGGCCACTGCTGGCAATACAGTGGCTTGAACAGTACGGCAGCGCACCGCCCATTGAATTCCACAAGGTACTCACCCTGGTTAAAGACAATCAACTTCTGGACACAATTCACGCGCTGCTGGAGACGAAAAGGGCCAGCAGGGAGAAAACCCTGGCCCCCGCGATACCCGTGCTAAACGAATTTATTGAATCCGAGCTGGGCCGGCTTGAAGGCATCAGCCTGCCCAGATCAAGCAGGAAAATCGAGATGGCTAGACTGAATGAGCTGTTCCATAGCGTTTTGAGTGAAAGCTGAAGCCGTGCTCTGGTTGACTCGGTATGTAGCATTCCGTGTGCGATAAATACGACGAGAAAAGCATGAAAAATAGACGATGGCTTGTATTGATCACCGCTGTGGGGCTCGCCACCTTCAGCGCTGCGGGTGTGTGGTGGTGGAATAGCAGCCAGCCGGCACCTATCCCCGAACACCTTCAGCGCATGGGCGGGGATTTTACGCTGCAATCGGCGGACGGCCCGGTGGCGCTGGCAGATTTTCGCGGCAAGGTGGTGCTGATCTACTTCGGTTACGCCAACTGCCCCGATGCCTGCCCGCTGACCATGAGCAACTGGGCCAGAGCGTTTAAACTGCTGCCGGCGGATGAGCTGTCGCGTGTGCGCGGTCTCCTGGTCAGCGTTGACCCGGAGCGCGATACACCGCAGATGCTCAAGGAGTATGCCACCTTTTTTCATCCTAATATCATCGGTGTGACGGGCAGCGTTGCGGCGCTGCGAGAGGTCGCCGCGCTCTACCGCTCTGATTTTGTGATCGAGAAAGAGCAAGGGCAGGCCGAGTACGATGTGGCCCACATGTCCTTCGTCTACGTGATCGATCCCCAGGGCAAAGTGCGTGACCTGCTGGCCCATGAGAGCCGCCCGGCGGAGATCGTGGAGAGCATTGGCAAGGCGCTAAAGGTGAAGTCGTGACGGGTTTATCAAAAGCCGGGGGCGTCATCATCACACTGTCGCTCATCGTGGTGTTGGTTTTTTCTTTCTCTTCGGCGCTGTATGCGGTGGATGACCTGCTCTCGAAAGATATCGTCGTCTACAAAAAATCGGAGTGCACCTGCTGCAAAAAATGGGTCGACTATCTCAAGGCCCATGACTACAACGTGACGGTAAAAACCACGCGCAACGTGCTGGCGGAGAAGGCGCGGCTGGGTGTGCCCGAAGCGGTGGCCGCCTGCCATACCGCCGTGATTGACGGCTATGTGGTGGAAGGGCACGTCACCGTAAGAGACATCAAACGGCTGCTGCTGTTTCGTCCGGACATCAAGGGCATCGCCGTGCCCGACATGCCGGTGGGCACGCCGGGTATGGAGCGCGGTAACGCCCGCGAGCCATACAACGTTATGAGTTTTGATGAGCAGGGCAATGTGGAGGTGTTTGTCAGCCACGAGTGAGGGGTTTTGGTTATTCGGTCGGAATTCAGTTAGCCTGTGGGATTCGATATGGGGAATTTTTGGAAGGAACGGATGCCAGACTCAGCCAACTTCAGCTTTCTGAAAGACTACGATCCGATCTTTCTGCAACTTGCCAGCGCCGCCGAAGGCGCTTTCGCCAGCGACCCCAACACCACCCTGATCAAACTGCGCCAACTGGGCGAGGCGCTGGCGCAGGATCTGGCAGCCCGCTCGGGCGTCGAGTTCGACGAGACCACCAGCCAGGCCGACCTGCTCTGGAAGCTCAATCAAAACATTCGCCTTGATCCGACGATTCGCGAGCTGTTCCACACCCTGCGCATCGAGGGCAATAAGGCGACCCACCAGTTCCGCACCCGCCACCGCGAAGCGATGGACGGCCTCAAGGTGGCC
>JALTMR010000354.1 GCA_027001525.1 Gammaproteobacteria bacterium | reverse complement strand
TCTCACAGGCTCACAGGGATAAAAAAGCCCCACTCCTGAATCGCCGGCCAGCGCAGGAGCGGGGCTTTTTTATCCCTGTGAGCCTGTGAGACGGCCCTTGGGCAACAGCTACCGGGTCAGCTTGGCCTCTTCCAGAATCAAGGCGTATTTATAGCCATAGCCAAAGTCGCGATTCACCGTCACCAGCGCATCGATACTCAGCTCATCACCGACATTAGCCGTCTGCTGGGTCGTCACGGTGATGTCGTTATCACCCTGAGCGGCGGAGCCTGAACCATCCTGAATGTGAAGAAAGTTCTTCCCCATAATACCGTTATTCACCTTCACCACCTTGCCCTGAAGGTGGACGCGCTTGCCTGACAGCTCGGCTTTTTGAGAATGTATTTCGGCCACCGTTTTGGTGGCGTGGTTATCACCGGCCAGCGCAGCCCCCGGCAGCGCTACCATCGCCACAGCCAGTGCAGCACCCCTGATTACGTTAAACATCGCTCTCTCCCTTTCATTTAGTGTAAACAACATTTCTTGAACTTCCTGCCACTGCCACAACCACAAGGGTCATTGCGCCCTGTTTTGGGTGAAGCCAGCACCGGTGTTCTCGCCACATCTCGCGGTGCCAGCCAGTGTTGGTACATGGCCCGCACACTGGCTTCAACCGAGCGCTGCGCCGACGCCACCTCCGCTGCGGACATGGCCGCCAGGCTCTGGCGGCCAATTTGAGTCGAAAACAGACGTATCGGCTTCAGGCTTTTCTCCAGAAACAGCGCATCGGCACGAGGCAACGCCCCCCACATATTGACCCCGCGAAGAAAGCCCTGACACCAGCCGTCAGCCACCAGCGCCGTGCCGGCACCTTGTGGGCGCGCCAGGTAGAGCGCTGCAAACGTATCTGCATTGAGCGAACGCACCACCCGGTTATAGGCCACCAACACCGCGCTGACGAAGCGCTGCTCTTCCTCTTTATCCGACCACTGAGGCAGGTAATCCACCCCACCCCAGATTGCCGCCAACCAGGCCTCGGCACCGATCTTCTCCGGCGTGCAGCCCAGCGCCGCAAAAAAACCATCCAGTTCCGAGCTGTTAACCACGGCGGTCGGCCGCTGGTAGATCTTCAGATAGCGGTCGATTTCGTCATAAATCGTCTCACCGGAACTCTCGTCCAGCGCCTCGTTCAGTCTCTTGTCGACAGCATGGCTGGCCACGGCAGGTGCCGTCATGGCCCGCTTCACCTCCTCGAATTGACCCGCGTAGGAGACATCGACGCAGCCGCTCTCAAACAACTGCTGAACGGCGTCCAGGCTCTCAACGGCGCGCAGGTCGATGAGGCAGCACAACAACAAGCCATTCAACTCCGCGGCGCTGTTGTCTGGCGACGCCAGGTAGGCGCTGAAGATGTCGAGTACCCGGGCACGGCTTTGGGGGCAACGCTCCACCACGCTTTTCAGCGCCTCGGCAGCAATGGCGCGACTGTATTCACCACGGGAGCCATCCGCAAAATAGCGCCCCAGCCCGTCAATCGCCGCCTCGCCAACCATCCCCAGCACCGTGGGCAATTCGTCGCGCGCCCAGTCATCATCCACCAGCCCCTCATCCAGCAGAGACAAAAGGGGCTCAACACACGCCTCACTCCCCAGCTGCCCCAACACCCGCCAGGCATGCAGCGGCACCCAGACGTCGGCGCTGTCCACATCCGCACCATGGAGAGACTGGTCGCCCACCAGGCCGATCAGAAACGGAACATCCGAACGGGTAAAACCGTAGGCGAGATAGTCAGGCCAAGGTGCCGCATGAGCGACCTCACCCAGTGTAAAGAGAAGGCGCAATTTATCTTCAGACATCCATTCAGCCCCTGAAGCCTATCGAGCCGGGCCGGAGCGCCGAGGCTGGCCACTGCGCTGCTGCGGCCTGGCGCGTTTCGGCTTCGACGTGCGTTCCGCGCCTCCCTGGCCACCTCTTGCAGCACCACGATGTTTGGATTCAGCGCTATGACCTTCATGGTGAATTTTTGGCTTCTTCGGTTTTTTCGGCGCTCTGGGGCCACCCTTGCGAGGTTCGGTCAGGGGGACCGGGTGCTTGGGCTCGAACCCCACCTCGGTTTCGCGCGGCAGACGTTGCTGAATCAGGGTTTCAATCCCCTGTAGCAGCTTCGCCTCATCGGCGCTGACCAGCGAAATCGCCTCCCCTTCGGCACCGGCCCGCCCGGTGCGACCGACGCGGTGGACATAATCCTCCGGCACGTTGGGCAGTTCAAAATTAACCACGTGGGGCAGTTGATCGATGTCGATGCCGCGCGCGGCAATATCGGTCGCCACCAACACCCGCACCACGCCCGACTTAAACTGGGCCAACGCTTTTGTGCGAGCCCCCTGACTCTTGTTGCCGTGTATCGCCGCCGCCTTGATGCCGTCGCGCTCCAGCTTCTGGGTCAGGCGGTTGGCACCGTGTTTGGTGCGGGTAAAGACCAGCACCTGCTGCCAGTTGTTGCTGCCGACCAAAAAGCTCAGCAGGGCCGTCTTGCTGGTTTTATCCACCTCAAAGACGCTCTGCTTGACACTCTTGGCCGCCGCGTTGCGAGGGCTCACCTCGATCTGAACCGGGTCATGCAAAATACTGCCGGCCATGCGGCGGATCTCGTTGGAGAATGTCGCTGAAAAAAGCATGTTCTGGCGTTGCTTGGGCAACAGGGCGAGAATCTTGCGGATATCCCGGATAAACCCCATGTCCAGCATGCGATCGGCCTCATCCAGCACCAGAATCTCCAACTGGGAAAACTTAATGGCATTCTGATTGTAAAGATCCAGCAGACGCCCCGGCGTGGCCACCAGCACATCGACCCCGCCGCGCAACTTCTGCATCTGCGGGTTGATCTTGACGCCACCAAACACCACTGCCGAACGCAACGAAAGGTGCTGCCCATAGGTCGCCACCGCATCGGCCACCTGCGCGGCCAGCTCTCGTGTTGGCGTCAATACCAGGGCACGGATGCAGTTGGATTTAGCCCGCTCCCCCCCCGATAGCTGCTGCAACAGCGGCAGGGTGAAACCGGCGGTTTTACCCGTTCCGGTCTGTGCCGCGGCCATCACGTCCCGCCCCGCCAGCACGGCGGGAATCGCCTCACGCTGGACGGGGGACGGCGTGTCATACCCCTGCTCGCTCACGGCGCGCAAAAGAGAATCGGATAAACCCAGGGAAGCAAATGTCATAAATGTGAACTCAATATAAGGAAGGTAAAGGGATCAGCTTTGATCCCCTAAACAGGTTAGATGGGGTTGGACAGACGAAAATCAAACCCACTGGCGGGCTACTCCACCCCCTGGCTGCGCAGGTAGTCTTCGTAATTGCCCATAAAATCAACAATACCGGTGGAGGTCAGCTCAATCACCCGCGTTGCCAGTGAGGAGACGAACTCACGGTCGTGGCTGACAAAAACAAGAGTGCCGGGAAACTGCTCCAGCGCCATGTTCAGGGATTCGATGGACTCCATATCCAGGTGATTTGTCGGCTCATCCATCACCAGGATATTCGGCTTTTGCAACATCAGCTTGCCGAACAACATTCTGCCCTGCTCCCCCCCCGAAAGCACTTTGACGGATTTCTCCAGCTCGTCACGGGAGAAGAGCAAGCGCCCCAGCACGCCTCGAATGGCCTGATCATCATCCCCCGACTGGCCCCACTCATTCATCCAGTCAAACAATTTAACATCCTGCTCAAAGTCGCTGGCATGGTCTTGAGCGTAGTAACCCACATTGGCGTTTTCGGACCACTTCACCGTGCCACTGTCGGGCTCAAGGTCACCCACCAGGGTTTTTAGGAGCGTCGACTTACCGATGCCGTTAGGGCCGATGATGGCGACGCGCTCCCCCACTTCCAGCATCAGGTTCAGGTCGCTGAACAGCGGGCCCTCGTCGTAACCTTTGCTCAGGCCATCAATCTCCAGTGCCAGACGGTGCAGTTTTTTGTCCTGCTCAAAGCGGATAAACGGATTGACCCGGCTGGAGGGTTTGATTTCATCCAGCTGAATTTTTTCGATCTGTTTGGCCCGTGAAGTAGCTTGCTTGGCCTTGGAGGCGTTGGCAGAGAAACGCGCCACGAACTGCTGTAATTCGGAGATCTGCGCCTTCTTCTTGGCGTTATCCGACAGCTGACGCTCGCGAGCCTGGGTCGATGCCAGCATGTACTCGTCGTAGTTACCGGGGTAGAGACGCAGCTCGCCGTAGTCGAGGTCGGCCATGTGGGTGCAGACACTATTAAGGAAGTGGCGATCGTGAGAGATAATCACCATAGTGGAGTTGCGCTCATTGAGCACCGTCTCCAGCCAGCGGATCGTGTTGATATCGAGATTATTGGTGGGCTCGTCAAGCAGCATGATGTCGGGGTCAGCAAACAGGGCCTGAGCCAGCAACACCCGCAGTTTCCAACCCGGGGCCACCTCGCTCATGGGGCCAAAATGCTGCTCGGTGGGAATCTCCAGCCCCAGCAACAGCTCACCGGCACGGGATTCGGCAGTGTAGCCGTCCATCTCGGCAAACTGGCACTCCAGATCGGCGACCTTAATCCCGTCCTCCTCGCTCATCTCTGCCAGCGAGTAGATTCGATCACGCTCCTGCTTCACTGCCCACAACTCGGCATGCCCCATGATGACCGTATCGATGACAGAAAATTCTTCAAAAGCGAATTGGTCCTGACGCAATTTACCGATGCGCTCATCAGGATCCTTACTAATATTTCCAGAAGTGGGCTCAAGATCTCCACCCAGAATCTTCATGAAGGTGGACTTACCGCAACCGTTTGCACCGATCAAACCGTAGCGATTTCCCTCACCAAACTTAACTGAGACGTTTTCAAACAAGGGCTTAGCCCCAAACTGCATCGTAATATTGGCGGTGGAAAGCATGATTGATCCTGAATTGAACGACAGCCGAACTGCTTGGAAATACAAAAGGGGCGCCATTGTAGCGCATCGGACAAGAAAGAAACCATGAAAGGCCACATTACCCTAACGCGAGGCTCAAGTTTACAAGGCCATTAATTTGCGTCACAATCGCCTTCGACCTGAGGAGGGGCCGCGCTTATTTGTCATTCAGACATGAGCCAAGCTCTTGGTCTTCACACCGTCCTGGTGTGGTTTGATTAATAATTGAGGGGATTTATCGATGAAGTTATTAAAAGGTGTTGTTGGCGCTGCTGTTCTGGCCATTCCTATGATGATGTCACAAGGCGCTGTTGCTGCCGACGGCAAAGGTATCTACGGCTCCAAGTGCGCCGGCTGCCATGGTCCAACAGGTATGGGCACCGTAGGTCCTCGCCTGGCTGGCCAGCAAGAAAAGTACCTTGTTGAGCAGTTCAAATTGATTCGTGACGGCAAGCGTACTTCTGGCAAGTCCGGCATGATGAAAGGCGCTGTTGCCAGCGTAAGCGATGACGATATCAAAGCAATTGCTGGGTATCTCTCAGCGCTTTAATAGCGGCTGACATTACCGTGAAGTCGCACAGACTTCACGGTCAGGAAAACCCCGGTAGAGATATCGGGGTTTTTTTTCGCCCGCCATCTGCCCCCCAACAGGAAATAGAGACCCAGGTGAAAACAAGGGCCAACGCCCGTGGAGAAATTCAAAGCAAAAAAAAGCCACCTTTCGGTGGCTTTTTTTAGGGGTAGGTTCCATGTTTATTATTATTGTTCACAAAACCTACCGGTACTCTTCCCACCCTTACACAATCTCATCACCCTAAAGCTGGGCATCGCTACGTTTTGGGCATTGTTATTATTATGGGATAGGTATATCCACAAATCATGCCAACCCAGTAACTCCTTGTTTTATATAGAACGGACTACCCAAAAGTATAGGTATTCAAACGTATACGTAAAGGTTTTTGACAACCATGGGAATAATTCACCATAAATGCCAATAACAGGCTAAAACTGCACAAAAACCTGAAAAATATTTTGTGCACCTGCCTAGGTTCGACAGGCTCCTAGACAAACCGCATGGAGAGGTCGATGGCCTGCACATGCTTGGTCAGCGCGCCCGTGGAGATGTAATCAACGCCCGTTTCGGCCAGTGGGCGCAGCCCTGTCAACGAGACATTCCCCGACACCTCCAGCTTGGCCCTGCCCCGGTTAATCGACACCGCCTCGGCGATCTGGGCCAGAGGAAAATTATCCAGCATGATGATATCGGCCCCGGCTTCCAACGCCTGCTGCAGCTCATCCAGGCTCTCCGTCTCCACCTCGATGAGCCGGCCCTGGGCATAAGGCCTGACCTTGGCAACAGCCCGGCCAATTGAGCCCGCGGCAAGGATGTGATTCTCCTTGATCAGCACACCGTCATAGAGACCATAACGATGGTTGTAGCAACCACCACAACGCACTGCATACTTTTGGGCATCCCGCAGACCCGGAATGGTTTTACGGGTATCAAGAATTTTAACCCCCAGCCCGGCCACCGCATCAGCGTAGCGCCTGGCTATCGTCGCCGTACCAGACAGCGTTTGAAGAAAATTCAGAGCAGTACGCTCCCCCGTCAACAGCGCCCTTGCCGTACCCCGCAAACGAAACAGGGGTTGCTCCGCCTGCACCCGCTCGCCCTCGCTCGCCTGCCACTGCACACTGACGCCGGGGTCAAGTTGACGAAACACCTCATCCACCCAGGGCTGGCCACACAGCACCGCTTCCTCACGGCTGATAACCCAGGCCTCCGCCATGGCATCCAGCGGAATCAAGGCGGCGGTTAAATCGCCCGTACCAATATCCTCGGCAAGTGCTGCGCGGACATTGCCGGCAACGGCTGTAGAAATATCTCTGTTCATGGCGCTAGTCTGCATCGATCACTTCTTTGACAAAGGGAATAGTTAAACGTCGTTGTGCGGCAAGGGAGACCTGATCCAGGCGCTCAAGCAGTGCCAGCAGATCGGCAAGATCACGGCGATAGTGGCGCAGCAGATAGCCGCCCACCTCATCGGGCAGGTCGAGCCCACGCCCCTGAGCTCCTTGCTGAAGCGCCTTTAACTTGCCCGAATCATCGAGTCCGCGGAGCTGAAACACCAACCCCCAGGCGAGGCGTGACTTCAGGTCAGGCAGACGCAGGGGAGAGGATGACAGAGGGGAACTGGCGGATACAATCAACGCCCCGCCCCCCTCATCCCGCATGCGATTGTAAAGATGGAACAACGCCTCCTCCCAGCGACTGTCGCCGGCAATCGCCTCCACATCATCGATCGCCACCAGCCCCATCTGCTCCATTCCCTCCAGCATCTCGGGCGCAAGCTGGGCCGCCTCACTCAAGGGCAGATAGAGACTTCCCCGCCCCTCCTGGTGGCGGGCCACCTCGTGGCAAGCGGCCTGCAGCAGATGCGAGCGACCATCACCCGGGCCTCCCCAGAGGTAAATAAAGCGCTCCTGCGCCTCACGCCTGCAAGCCTGCTGCAGTGCCGCCACCACCAAGGCATTCTCGCCAACGACAAAATTGGCAAAAGTGGCGCTCTCACTCAGGTGAATGCTGAGGGGGAGCTGCGTCATCGCCGCTCCCGCGTCTCGAGTTCTCGGGGGGCTCATGGGTCAGGCACCACTGCGTTCATCCTTCGCACCCGGGCTGTTTTTCGCTGCATCACCATAGAGGTGGCTACTCACATACTCTTCGTGGGCGTGGCGCAGCAGCACCATAATCACGGCCGCCACCGGGAGTGCGAGCAAAATGCCCATAAAACCGAAAAGTTGCCCACCCGCCATCACGGCAAAGATCACGGCCACCGGGTGCAGACCAATGCGGTCTCCCAGCAGATAAGGGGTCAGGAGGAAGGATTCAAGCATCTGCCCCACCCCAAAAACAGCAAACACAAAAAGCAGCGGCACCAGCTCCTGGAACTGCATGGCCGCAGCGATACCGGCGACCAGCATCCCGAGAATAAAACCGAGGTAGGGAACAAAACTCACCATACCCGCCCCCATACCGATGAGCAGAGCCATATCCAGCCCCACAAGCGACAGCCCGATGGAGTAGACGGTGCCCAGTGACAACATCACCATCAGCTGACCATGCATAAACGCGCCCAGCACCTCATCACAACTTTTGGTCAGACTGACAACACCCCGCTCCCAGCGCCGCGGAATCAACTCATGCACACGCTCAACGATAATGTCCCAATCTCGCAGCAGATAAAACGTCAGCACTGGAATCAACACCAGATTGGCCATCCACCCCAAAAACGCCAGCCCCGACTTGGAGACGGTGCCCAGAATCCCGGCCGCCACACCGCCGACGTCTTGCCAGTGCTGTTTAATCATCGCCTTGACCTGGGAGAGATCCCACGCCTTCAGCTCAATGGATAGCGTGCTCTGCAACCACGGAATCACCCTGCTTTGGATGAAATCGATATAGCCTGGCAACTTTTTCACCAGCGTCACAATTTCCTGCTGCAACACCGGCACAACAAAGGCGATCACAATAAACAGCGCGCTGAAGATGCCGCAAAAGACGATAAGCACCGATACCGAACGAGAAAATTTCACCTCCAGCCGATCCACCAGCGGATCCCCCAGATAGGCCAGAGCAGCGGAGATGAGAAAAGGGGTCAGTACCGGCGCCAGCAGGTAGGTCAAAAAAGCGAGACCGGCCGCCCCGATCAGGAAAAACCATTTTTGCGAATCACTCATTGGCCCTCAGTATCCCTGTGACGTTGATGATAGATATGGCTGGCCTTGCGCCCCCAGGTCCAGACGTAATCGAGCCCGCTCAACACCGTGGTCACACAAACGCCATAGACCAGCGTGACCAGCAATGCAGGCGGCAGTTCGTAAACGCCCAGGGAGAACACCAGCACCAGCGCCAGCACAATCTGCAAGGTGGTGTTGGCTTTACTGACCCAGGAGGGCTCCATCTGGTAACTGCCGATCAGCAGGTAGTAGGCCAGCCCTCCGGCGACGATAACCACATCCCGCCCCAGCACCAGGGCCACCAGCCACAGGGGGATAATATCCACCCACCCCAGGCAGATGTAAGTCACCACCAGCAGCGTTTTGTCGGCCAGCGGATCCAGGATAGAGCCCAACCGGCTACGCCAGTCGAAGCGTTTGGCCAGATAGCCATCGAGGCCATCGGAAACACCGGCGATAAAGAACAGCAGCAACGCCTCGGTATAGCGCTGCTCCAACAACAGATAGGCGACAGGAATCGTCAGCAAAAACCGAAGGATGGTCAGAATATTGGGAATGTCCCGCAGGGCCAGCTTCATGGGCTTCAGTGTCGTTGGGTTCAGCTCAGGGAGTGAGACGGTAGACGAGGCGTTCGGCCACATGACGCCCCACTTGAAGGTCCTCCCCCCCAGCCGGCATCGCCAACAGGACGTTCCCCAGCGCCAAATCACGCACCAGACTGTGGCGATTGGTGCGAATGGCCACCTCAAACAGCGCCTCATCCCCCATAACCTCCATCACCTGCACGTCCACCACCGCATCGAGGGCCTGCAGATAACGCATCACCCGGGCATAGGCACTCAAGTCGCCCACCCCGGCCACGGCCAGTACCACACGGCCATTGGCGTTGGAGCTAAACACCTGGGCAAAACGCGCGGCAATGTGATCAGCGGCCCCATCAATGCCACTGTCGATGGCCCGCCCCTGAGACCAGGCAGTACTGCGCCAATGAAGCGTGTCGCGCCCCTGAAACAGGGTCCAGCGCGCCTCCCACGGCCCCTGTTCGGCCCGGTAGAGGCGCCCCACCAGCACCGCGTCCGCAGCGTAGCGGGCCGCAGCGTCCAGCACCGGTTGGCGAAACCCGCCCCAGACATCGGCGAAACGCACCTTGAGCTGATCCTCCAGATCCATCAACGGCAGCAACACCGGCAAACCGCGCCGCTTTGAGGCCTCCATCAGGTGCGACTCCAGCTCTTCAGATGCATCAGCCGCCAGCACGTAACGCACCTCGCGATCCTCAATGGCCAGCCACACCAGCACCTCCGGCCGGGTACGCCCCCACAGCGGCACCCCGGCCTGCACCAGCGCCTGCGTCAGCAATTCGCCATCGAACAGCACCACCAGCTTGTGGGTATACCCCTCTTCCTTAAGCAGCGGGTCGGCGTGATCGCCCAGCGGGCTGTAGTGATAACGCTGCACCAAACGGCGACCATTGGCGATGACCTCCGCCAGCTCGGGGCGATCAGGGGCACGGGTGTCGCCACTCATCTTGACGATGGCTTGGGAAATCGCCTCTGGATAGCGCTGGAAGCGCTCGCGCTGCTCCTGTGTTTTCACAGGCACCTGCGCGGTGTAAAGCCCCTCGATCTCCACCGCAAGCGCGGGGAGAGAGAAAACACTGGAGCAGAGAAGGAGAAAAAAAAGAGTGCGTTTGCGTGCCATTATCGAGTTTGAGCGCCAATTATCGTCATCTGCCGGCCACCATTTCGGTCTGTTTGCCTATCGCCGGTCGCTGTCAGGTAAAACTTCCTTTAAAATGGGTCAGCTATCGCCATCCAGGGTCATTGCCGCTGAATGGTGACCAAAAGTTGAAGTGGAAATGCTGCCACGCTTTTGGAAACCTCAATTCGCTGCGCCCGCCGCAGGCGAGCGGGGCGACTGGGGAATAATACACCTTCTCGACGCCGTCAGATAACCACAATCTAGAGTGAACTACATATGAGTCAAACTTCCGAACAGGGCAAAGGCCTGAGCTACCGCGATGCCGGCGTAGACATCGAGGCCGGAAACCGGCTGGTAGACCTGATTAAGCCTGTGGCCAAACGCACCACCCGCCCGGGCGTACTGGCCGGACTGGGTGGCTTTGGTGCTCTTTTCGAAATCCCCGACAGCTACCAGAAGCCGGTACTGGTCTCGGGCACTGACGGTGTCGGCACCAAACTTAAACTGGCGCTGGAGATGGGCAAACACGACACCATCGGCATCGATCTGGTGGCCATGTGTGTCAATGACCTGATTGTGCAGGGGGCCGAGCCTCTGTTTTTTCTCGACTACTACGCTACCGGCAAGCTCGATCTTGACACCGCCAGCGACGTGATTCGCGGCATCGGCACCGGCTGCGAGCAGGCGGGTTGCGCATTGACCGGCGGTGAAACGGCTGAAATGCCCGGCATGTACGAGGGCGAAGATTACGATCTGGCCGGTTTTTGCGTCGGCGTAGTGGAGAAAGACCAGATTATTGATGGCAGCAAGGTGGCCAGCGGAGACGCTATTATTGGCATCGCCTCCTCCGGCCCCCACTCCAACGGCTACTCACTGGTACGCAAAATCATGGCCGTGGCCGGCGCGTCCACCAGCGACGCCTTCGGCGACACAACACTGGGCGAGGCGCTGCTGGCCCCCACCCGGATCTACATCAAACCCCTGTTGGCGCTGATCAAGGAGGTCGATGTTCACGCCCTGGCCCACATCACCGGCGGAGGGCTGCTGGAGAACATCCCCCGCGTCCTGCCCGATGCGACCAAAGCTGTCCTCGACATCGGCGCCTGGCAGCGTCCGGCCATCTTCGACTGGCTTCAGCAGCAGGGCAACGTTGACGAACGCGAAATGCACCTGACCTTCAACTGCGGCGTCGGCATGACAGTAGTGGTGGCGCAGGAAGATGCCGCCAGAACCATCGCCTTCCTTAACCAGGCCGGTGAGCAGGCGTGGCAGATCGGTACCATCGAATCGGCCACCAACAACGACGAACGCGTCATTCTCGAAGTCTGAACATGACACATCAAGCAACCAGCCCCCTACCCGTGGTGGTTCTCATCTCCGGCAGCGGCAGCAATTTGCAGGCGATCATCGATGCGGCCCAGCGCCAGGAGATCGACATCGAGATCAAGGCAGTCATCAGCAACCGACCCGCCGTAGCGGGGCTGGAGCGGGCGCAGAGGGCCGGCATCGAAACCTACGTTGTCGACCACACGCAGTTCGCCGACCGCCGCAGCTTCGATACGGCGCTGGCGCAGGTAATTGACCGCCACCAACCCGGCCTGGTCATTCTGGCCGGCTTCATGCGCATCCTGACCCAGGAGTTTGTGGAGCACTACCTGGGCCGCATGCTGAACATCCACCCCTCGCTGCTACCCAATTTCCAGGGCCTGAACACCCACCAGCGGGCCATCGACGCCGGCGTCTCGGAGCATGGCGTCAGCGTCCATTTCGTCACACCGGAGCTGGATGGCGGGCCGGTGGTACGGCGCGCCAGCGTGCCGGTACTACCCAACGACAGCGCTGACACACTGGCTGCGAGGGTGCTCAAACAGGAGCACCGGATCTACCCCGAGGCAGTGGGCCTCTTCGCCGCCGGCCGCCTGAAGCTGCAAGACAACGTGGCGCAACTGGATGGCCAGCCCATTGCCCAGCTCCCCCGCACGGCAGAATGATCCGGCACCTGACTAACGGCATCGTCGCTGCCGGCCTTTTCATTCTCGCCTCCACCAGCTGGGCACAGGAGGCCGGCGAAACCGCCACCCCCACGGGGGCCCAGCCGGTTCCCTTTACCGCCGTCTATCTGCTGACCTCCGGGCCGCTGACCCTGGGAAAAATGACACGCACGCTCTCCCTCAGCGCCGAAGGACACTACATCTACAACTCGCACTCCAAGCCCATCGGCTACGCCAAATGGTTTGTCAGTACCGAGCTAAGAGAGCGCAGCGAGTGGATACTGCACAACGGCCAGCCACGCCCGCTAAGCTACCGCTACGACCGCACCGGAGACAAAAAGAGGGAGCGCCACGTCCACATCCGCTTTGACTGGGAAAAGATGCGCGTTATCAACTCCATCAACAACGACCCGTGGCAGATGAGCATCCCCGCCGATACGCTGGACAAACTGCTCTACCACCTAGCCGTGGTCTACGACCTGCAACAGGGCAAAACCACGCTGAGCTACCATGTGGCAGATGGCGGCAAACTAAAAACGCACACATTTGAAATTATCGGCAACGAGCAGATAACGACGCCGCTGGGCACCTTCAACACACTTAAACTGAAAACGCCCGGCAAGCGCGACACCATTATCTGGTGCGCACCGGAGCTGGACTACCTGCCGGTTCAGCTGGAACAGAAAGAGAAGCGAGGTGCATTGACCATGCAGATGACTTCGCTGGAGTGGCAATAAGCCATAAGTAGTCACTACCCCGACGACAGACAGGCGAGACACTACGCCCGCGGCAACGTCACCCCGGTCTGCCCCTGATACTTGCCGCCGCGATCACCGTACGACACATCACACACCTCATCTGATTCGAAAAAGAGCATCTGAGCCACCCCTTCGTTGGCGTAGATCTTCGCCGGCAGCGGCGTGGTGTTGGAAAACTCCAGCGTCACATGCCCTTCCCACTCGGGCTCCAGCGGCGTGACGTTGACAATGATG
>JALTMR010000353.1 GCA_027001525.1 Gammaproteobacteria bacterium | reverse complement strand
TGGGGAGGGAGCCGCCGGGTTCTTAGTGGCTTGTATTCATTGCAGAAAAATGCCATTTGAATATCAAGCTCTTTCTTCATCCGCCGATAGTTGTGGGTAGCTCCCAAATAGCCTGGTTCTACAGGCGGATGCAGGGGGAATAATAGAGTTCACGGAGGATGTAGTGCCGATTTCTGATGACATCAAATTGGGTCACGCCGAGCGTTTGCTGGCGCAATTGCGCGAGAGCTATTTGCAGGACTTGCCCAACCATTGTGGCGAAATAGAGAATTTGGTGCTCAGCTTTGACCGTAAGGATCCTGAGACCGTTTTTGATGAGATTTTTCGCCATGTTCACAGCATCAAGGGGAGCGCCGGCACCCACGGTCTGCATTTAATCAGCGGCATTTGCCACCACTTTGAAGACCATTTAAAAACCCTGGACGGTCGATTTGAGAAGATCGATGGCCGCTTTATCAATGTCTGCCTCGCCTATATCGATTGTATCCGTACGGCCGTGTCACTGTTTGAAAAAGGGGGGGAGACGCTGCCGCTGGAAAACGAGCTGGAGCAGCTGCGCAAACGCTTCCTGAAGAATAATCTGGCCGGCCTGTTGGTCAGTTCTTCAAACTACATCACCATGCTGTGTCAGCAGACGATGGGAGATCTGCCGGTGAAGCTGACCACGGTGGATGACGGCTTTGCCGCACTTGAAAGGCTATTGCAGCAGAAATACGATTTCATTATCACCGACAAGGAGCTGAAACAGCTCAACGGCGTGGCACTGACGCTGGCAGTACGCGCCTCGGACTCGGTCAATCGCGACACCAACATCATCATGCTGACGTCCAAAATGAGTATCGACTTCCCCGCCGGCCTCGCGCCTGATGAGGTCTTGCCGAAGAATACGGGGCTGAGCCATGCGCTGGTGGATGCCGTGGGGAAGATTTTCAACGGCAAGTGAGCCCGCTGTCAGGCCCGTTAGTGCACCTGTGCCGGATAAGGTAGAATGGCTGCCAGTTTCAGGTGAGGGGAAGTCATGAAAGACAGAAGTATGTTTCTGAGTATGGTGATTGGTGCGGTGCTGGTGACCGGGCTGATCTGGGGCTTGTCAGTGACGGGGGTGGTATCGCCAAGCATGGTGGTGACCATAGCCATCCTCTCGGTGGTTGTGCTGCCCGTGGTGCTGGTGATTGCGATGGACAGAAAAAACCAGAATCGCCAGCAAAAGGCGGATTAACCGGTTATCGATGTCGCTGCGGGCCTGTTCCGGCTGGCCAGGGTTAACGCTAGCGCAGCGATGTCACCATCTCCTCCCGCTGTTCCTTTTTGTTGTATCGCGCCGGATAGATCTCTGCCAGTTTGCTGAAGCTTTTGGCTGACCAGGCGGTGTAGATACCCTCCTCCTGTGTGCGCGCCACATTCACTTCGTGCAGTTCGATGGCCTTGTCTTCAAAGGGAATCGCCTGCTCCTCCAGCATCAACTCGTACTGCTCCAACGCCAGGTCATCCAGATTTTTCGGCCGCTCCGAATCCCACAGGGCCGTGCTGAATTCGTTGTAGAGTTCGGCGATGCGGTAGGTGGCTGCCGTAGTGACATCCGCCACACCGTAAGCGGCGCATTTCTCGTAGGCTGCCAGGGAGGATTTGAGGTATTTGCGCTTGAGCTTGAGATTTCTCTGGATAGGTTCCACCAGTTTGACGTGGCTAAAGCGGGCCAGGGCGGTGTCAGCCAGCACCAGAGATGCCGTGGCCGCGAGGTAGAGGCTGCGCTCGGTGGCCGCTTTGCCCGCCTTTTCGTGGCTGCTGATGATGGCGTTGAGCCAGTGGTGGTAGCGGCCGGTATTGCCGCGCTCTTTTTCGATCTGGGCCAACTGCTGGCGCGCCTCCATGGCCTGGTCAAAGGGGGCGGGGAAGCGGCGCAGGTAGTTCTCCAGTGTTTTCGCGTAACTTTTTGTGTCGCCCGCCTTCTGGTAGAGCAAGGCGGCCTGCCACAGTGCTTCGCGCGGTGTATCTCCCTCCGGTTCACGCCAACTGATCAGCTCAAACTCGCGGGCGGCGTCGCCGTACTGGTTGTTCTCCATGTAGGCCAGGGCCAGTTTGCGGCGCACCTCTTTGTGGAGCGGGTGATTGGAGTGAAATTTGCGGAACTGCTCCAGGGGCACGATAGCGGCCGACCAGTTTTTGGCCGCAATCAGGGCCGCCGCCGCATCGTAGCGGGCGGTGGCGACGATGGAGGCCGTGGGGGTAACCTGCGGGATGCGCATAAACTGGCGCGCCGCACTCTCCTGATCGCCAACCTCGAGGAACTGCTCGCCCTGTTTGTAGATGGCGGCGGCCAGCCCTTCCGTCAGGTCGCGACGTTTGGGGTCTTGTGGCGGGCTGAGTTTTAGCGCGAGCTGGTAGTTGCTTTCGGCGGCCAGGTAGTCACCTTGATCGAGCTTGCTGTGGGCGACGATGGTGGCTGCGGTGAGGCGCAGCTTGTCGGGCGCATCTTCGCGTTGCAGCACCGCCATCGCCACCTTCACGGCCTGGGTTTTATCATCCAGCTCAAACAGCTCCTGAGCCGCCCTGGTGAGCACGGCCAGGGCCTGGGGGTGGTTGGGAAAGGCGGCATTGAATTTCAGGGCACTGTTGATGGCGAAGTGACGCCAGTCCGGGCGCAGCCCGGGCGGCAGGGTGGCTTCCTGTTTGTCGTAGGCGAGAATGGCGGCATAACCCGCCTCGCTGGCACGCTCGTGGGCGGGGTAGTCGTAGGCCGTGCGTTCGTACTCGGCGATGGCTTGCTCAAAGTCGCCGTTGTCATAAAGCGTCTCTGCCAGCAGGAAGTTCATGTTGGGGGTCTGCGGGTCGTTGGGAAAGCTGTCGATGTAGGCGCGATAGAAGAGCCGTGCCTCGGCGTAATCGGCTACCTGGCCGCTACGCCGGGCGATGGCGTGGTAGTGCTGCGCCAATTCAGCCAGGTTGAGGCGCAGCTGTTCGCTGATGAGCGCCGGGGGCGGCCTGTTTTGGCTGCTCCAGTAAGGTGCCTGGAGGCCGTATTCTTCCACAAAAAAACGTTTGGCCTGCAGCGTCTCCGTCTTGTCGGCCAGCGCCGTCCAGGTGTCGATGACCTTGAGCTGGAATGCCGGGGCCAGCTTGGCCAGCGGGTACTGTGTAATGTAGGCACGGTAGGTGGCGATGGCGTCGTGGCGGCGGCCGACGTCGAGGTAGAAGCGGGCCAGGTTGGCGTAGACGAGGTGGGCGTAGTCCCGTTCGCCATTGCGGCTGAAATAGTCGGCCAGCGTGGTGGCCCCCGCCTGATAGTAGAGGCTGAGGCTGATGGAGCGAAAGGCGTCGGCGGTGGTCTCCTGCTCATCCAGAGGCAGGTCGTCAAGGCTATCGATGGTGGTCATGTCGTGGCGTGCCATGCGCTCGTCGAGGAGGCGGAAAAAGGCATCCCGCGCCTCTTCGTAGTGGGTCAGGGTGAACTGGGCCCAGCCGTATTTGTAGAGGGCGTAGTCGAAAAAGGGGCTCTCTTTGCCGGCGGCCATCACTTGCTGGTAGGCGTCGGCGGCCTGCTGGTAGTCGCCATCGATAAAGAGATTTTCCCCACGCCGAAACTGCGCTTCGACGTAGAGGGGAGAGTCGGGGTAGTCCCGGCTCAGGCGCTCAAGGG
>JALTMR010000352.1 GCA_027001525.1 Gammaproteobacteria bacterium | reverse complement strand
TACTTCTCCCGGCTCGCATCTTCGGTAGCTTTGAAAGTCTGATTTTCTTCCCAATATTGCTGGGCGGCCTGCTCGACTTTCGAGGGCGAATATTGCTGGTCCATTCGGGTGTCCAATTGCTTGATTGAGAGGGTGGAAAAACGCCATAGGATACCTTAGCCGCTAATTGCTTGCACTTTCTCCCGCCGCCATCGACACTATGAGGGAGCGAAGCAAAAACTAAGGTAGAGCCATGAGTGACGAGAACAAGCGTACAGAGAAACTGATCGAAGCCTACAACCAGATGATGCTGCACGTCAGTGAAGCGCTGACCAAGGCCACCGACTCCACAGAGCCCAAGCTGAACAAGGCGATTGCCGCGGCGGAGCAGAAGCTGGAGGATTTGGGCGAACTGACCCGCGAAGAGATCGACAGGGTGAGCCAGTACCTGCGACGCGACATTCAGGATGCCGCCAACTACTTCGCCAGCTCTGAGGTGCAGGAGCTGAAGGACTGGCTGCGTTTTGATATCGAGCTGATCGAGGAGCGGGCGATGGAGGCCCTGCTCAGCGTTGCCGACCAGACCCAGCTGGATATGCTCAAGTTTGAAGAGGAGCTGTTTGAGGCCAGCGAATACAAAACCGGCGAAATCACCGGCCCGGGCACCCTGGTGTGCGAACAGTGCGGCGAGGAGCTGCACTTTCACCACACCGGCCACATTCCTCCCTGCCCCAAATGCCACGCCACCACCTTCGTTCGCAAGGAGGTGCTGGAGTCGTAAGCACGGTGGCTGGCGGGGGCGGTGTGGCCGCTCCCGCCAACAGCGCTAGTGCGGTGTAACGGACAACACTAACGGTTGGGGTCTTCGTAGAAAATATAGCTGGTGGAGTAGTCGCTGAACTCGAAATAGACCTTCTTTTCACCCGCGTCTTTCACCATATTCTGGTTCTCATCCAAAACACCATAACCGTAGCGGTAGGGCCGTGACGAACTGCCGCTGGTGCTGACGGCTGTCGTGATCTTATCGATGTGAATAAAGCGCTTCACCAGCTTCTCCCCGGCGTACACATCCAACACACCGTCAGTGCCCGTGTAGTTCTGAACCGCACGGCTTACCTTGTTCTGCATCTCCTGCGTACACCCCGACAGCACGACCGCCGCCGTTAACGAAACCGCCGTTAGTACCTGTTTTCTATTCATCGCTCTCTCACCGTCGAAAAGTCAAAAATAAAAACTAGAAAAAAACCCTGAACCCCACACAATCCACCGCAAGCGGGTGGAGTACGCTGAATGTTTGGATTGCAGCACCATTTAGCTAGCCACTACACTGGTTAGCAGAGATACCGCCATTAGTCCGTAAAGCACAAGGATGCCATTATGTCACGCCTCAGCCTGCTCGTTTTCACCCTCGCCGTATTCAGCACTCCAGGCTGGGGCGGGGCTCTGGATAAATACGCCCCTCCCGGCCCGACGCAGCAAGCGGTGCCGTATCAAAACGCGCCAAAGCAGCGCGCCGCGAAACAGATCGACCGCACCAGCGTCATTACCGAAAAACAGCGCCAGGCGCTGGAGACGCTGCGCAGCCTGCCCCCAGAGACCCAGAAGCGCTGGATCAGCGAGTTCAAAACCAAGGCCGCGCAGGCAGCCAAGCAGGGACAATACGGCGCCGCCGCCTACTACCAGGGCATCATTGAGGCCTGGACGCTGGAAAATCAATAGAGGGATCTGTCATGCGCTACATCGTCATACTGTTACTGAGCCTGCCCCTGAGCTGCTTTGCCGTTGAGAAGGAGGCGCCGGCCTCCATGGCATCGTTTCTTTACGAAAATATCGCCACGGATGCACTGGAGAGCCCGCAGCCTGGAGGCCAAAGTGGCAGCCGCAGCATCAACATCGAAGCGCTGCGAATACAGAACGAGATATCAAAGCGCGATATGGCCTTCGCCATGAGTCAGCTCGACAGCGAGTTCTGGTACGTCACCATGCTGGGGGCGATGTGTGTTGTGACTCTGCTCATCAGCCTCGCCTTTCTGGCCCGCAAAGAGCACTACGCCTCCAAAGATCTGGTCAACGTTATTGGCCTGACACTGATCATCTACGGCACCATTATTCTGGTGCTGGTCGTCCAAACCTCTGAACAACTGACCGCAGCCATCGGTATTCTGGGGGCCATTGCCGGCTATCTTTTCCGCTCGGTACAAGAGAGTGCACGGGAAGGCTCGCTCGCCAAAAAACCGCCCCGGCGACTGAGGGAGAACGAACCCGGGGCTACGGAGTAGCCGGTCGGACCGGCGCTGGTTTTAAACGCCAAACCGCCAGCCCCAGCGCGGCCATGGCCAGCAGCACCACGAAGGCGTTACCGCCCACCACATAAGGCGTAGCACCGCTGCGAGGCTGAGCCTCCCCCGTTAAGGCGACCACCTGAAACTGCGGTGCCCGGGACACCACCTCACCGCGTTCATTCACAATGGCGGTGATGCCGGTATTGGTTGCCCGCAGCATGTAGCGCGCGGTCTCCGCCGCCCGCATTCGAGCCATCTGCAAGTGCTGCGGCGGTGCCGAGGAGTCGTCAAACCAGGCATCGTTGCTGACGTTCACCAGCAAGCCCGCCTCGGGCAAGGTGTGAATAACCTCTTCGCCAAAGGCATCCTCAAAACAGATGGAGATGCCCACCTTGTGACCGGCCACCGCCAGTAGCGGCTGATCGCTGTCGCCGGCGCTAAAGTCAGACATGGGCACCTGAATAAAGCGAACAACACTGCCCAGCAGATCCTTCAGCGGCAGGTACTCCGTAAAAGGCACCAGATGCTGCTTGTGGTAGAGGCCTCGCGATGAACCCAGGCTCACCATGCTGTTGTAGTAGTTGCCTGTCTGGCGATCACGATCCAACAGACCGATCAGCAAATCGGTGCCGTGTTCCTGCGCGTCCGCCTCCAGCGTATCGAGAAACTGCTCCACCTCGTAGTAAAACGCCGGCAACGCCGTCTCGGGCCAGATCACCAGGTCACTGCCCCAGCTCTGGCGCGTCAGTTCGGCATACATATCGATGGTGGGTTTGCGCACCGAGGGGTGCCACTTGAGATCCTGCGGAATATTGCCCTGCAACAGCGTCACCGTCAGCGGCTCGGCCTCTGCCTCGCCCCACTCGATCTGCTTGAGCAGTGCACTGCCACCCCACAACAGCGCCAGCGCTACCGCGTAGATGCCCCACTTGCGCCTATCGAGCAACAGCGCCGCCAGCAGTGCAGCGCTCAACGCCACCAGCCACGAGACACCAAACACACCCAGGATCGGGGCCACACCCAGCAGCGCGGTATCGAGCTGGCTGTAACCCAGACTCAACCAGGGGAAGCCGGTCAGAAACCAGCCACGAAACCACTCCCCCAACACCCAGGCGGCTGGAATAACCAACAACAGCTTGTAGCGGGCATGGCGGCGCTCGTAATTGCGGGGAAAAAAGCGGGCGACAGCGTAACCCACCAAAGCGAAATAGGCGGCCATCAGCGCCATGAGTGCCCCAGTCACCAGCAGAGACATCAACAGCGGCACAAAACCGTGAAGATGGACGCTGATAAAAATCCAGTAGATTCCCGTCCCGAACAGCCCCAGGCCATACAGACCACCGAGCCATGCCGCCTGTCGCGGAGTGGCAAACAGCCACAGCATGAAGAGCAGCGCAGGACCAAGAAT
>JALTMR010000351.1 GCA_027001525.1 Gammaproteobacteria bacterium | reverse complement strand
GAAAAAGTGGCATCAAAAAAGCGGGGCTCGCAGACCGCTCTTTTCCTCAAAGCCTTTCTGGAGGAGCGGGGCCGCTAGAGGGCTGCCTGCTGTCGTCAATTAGTGTCAATATATTTTACATGGTTTTATTTATTAGAAAAGACTAATACTATGAGGCTGGATTTTTCTGAAACAGGGAGGCTTTTCAATGAAACACACATCACTAATTGCGTTAGGTTCTGTACTGATTATCGGTTCTGTCAACGTTCAGGCGGGGGACGACTGGACCTGGTTTGCCGGCATGAAAGATGGCTACACAGCCCAGCCGGCGGTGTCGTTGATGTTCGGTATGCTTGACCCGGATGTTGATGGCGCTGACAGCGGTGCGATTACGGGTATCGAACTGTCACTCAACTGCCCCATGCTGCAGCCACCCACCAACCGGATTCGTCAGCAGATCAGCTATGCCAAGTACGATAAAAGTGGGGTCGAGCTGACCTCTATTGAGGCCAACCCACACTACGTGATCGAAACCTCTCCAGGGCTCGAACTGGGTTTTGGTCCCGGCGTTGGTTACGTCATGGCCAAAAGTGAGGGCGGTGCGCTGGACGACGGAGCATTCGCGCTGCAGTTGGGGGCCAGTGCCCACTACACCGGCATGGGGCCGCTCTTCATCGGTGCCGAAGCCCGCTATCAGGTGACCACCGATTTTGATGGCATTGACGACAATATCAATAACTTCCGTGTTGCTCTTAAGGTTGGTTATAGCTTCTAATCGTTCCCGCCAGTAACGTTGTCACGCTTCAAAGGCGAACCATCGTGCAGGTGGTTCGTTTTTTTTCGTGCGCCAGGCATGGCGCACAATAAAAAAGGGCCCGAATAAATCGGGCCCACGGGTTTGGCTGGAGGGGGAGGGTAGCCAAACACGGGTTCCTTCCGGGAGGAGGTAGAGAGGAACCCATTCCAAACACCCACTTGATATGGGTTATTTTTCTGGTATTTCAAGTGCGAGGCCAGATCTTGTTCGGCCCATCCCATCCGATTGCAGTGGGGGCCTGGTCGCTCATTTGTCGCTGAAGGAAATATCACCAAAATAGGCGGTGGTGGACTGGCCGCTGTTGTCTGAGTCGCTCATGATGGCAATGGCATCGATCCTAGTGATCTCCTCACCGAAGAGCTGTTTCAGGTCCTCATGCACATTGCGCTTTTCGCTTATCCACTGCCCCAGTCGCTTGTCTCCTGAACGCACGGCCACCATCCGGGCGTTGCTGGTGAAGGCGTTGGGCCAGTGTGTGTTGGCGGGCTGGTGGCTGGACCAGACGTAGTTGAGTGCCCGCGTTTTCCAGAAAAAAAGGCCGCCCGAGACGACGACATAGAGGCGGGCCGGGTAGTCATCCCCCGATTTTTCCCGTTCGTTATTTCCCTCAATCAATCGATCAACACGCCATGACCAGTTGAGGTAGGGGGTTTGGGTCAGGTCGATCTCAACCTTTTTGAACAGCCCGGAGGCAGCGTTTTGGCTCTGCGCCTTGAGCACCTCGCCCCTGGCGGTATCGACCAGGGTGTACTGGGTGTGGCCGGCGAAGGATTTCTCCTCCCACTGTGCCAGTTCACCTTGACTAAACGCGCCCACGACGAGTGACTCGGCCCGGGCGGGGTGAGGCAGCAAAACGCTAACCAGTGCAACGTACAGGATATATTTCATAGCAGTTCTCTTAAGGCCAAGGGGCCTACCGTAGTCGCGCAACTGTGCCTCAGCTTACAGAGGCGTGTTAAAGTTCGCCTCATTTTTGGCATTTGTGAAGTTGCAATTATGGCTAAACCCAAAACCGTTTACAGTTGCACCGAGTGCGGTACCCAGCAGAGCAAATGGGGAGGGCAGTGTCCGGACTGTAACGCCTGGAATACCCTGGTCGAGACGGTGGCAGTAGCCGCTGCCAGCAAGCCCAACCCCCGTTTCGCCGGCTACGCCGGCATGGCGGACAAGGTGGTGGTGCAGAACCTGGCCGATGTCACCCCGGACGATGTCGCCCGCACCCCCACCGGCCAGGCGGAGCTGGACCGGGTGCTGGGAGGCGGTCTGGTGCCGGGTTCGGTGATTCTGATCGGGGGGGATCCGGGGGTGGGCAAGTCGACGCTGTTGTTGCAGTCCCTGGCCATGTTGAGTGAACAGATGTCGGTGCTATACGTCACTGGTGAAGAGTCGCTGCAACAGGTGAGCATGCGCGCCCACCGGCTGAATCTGGTGGCGGGCAAGGTGCGTTTGCTGGCTGAAACCAATATCGAAACCATCATCGCTCACTCGCGCAAGGAGTTGCCGCAGGTGGTCGTCATCGACTCGATTCAGACGGTCTACACCGAGCAGCTGCAGTCCGCCCCCGGTGCCGTGGCCCAGGTGCGTGAGACAGCAGCGCAACTGGTGCGCTACGCCAAACAGTCGGGCACGGTGCTGTTTCTGGTGGGACACGTCACCAAAGAGGGCACGCTGGCGGGGCCGCGGGTGCTGGAGCACATGGTCGATACCGTGCTCTATTTCGAGGGTGACACAAGCAGCCAGTTTCGCGTTGTGCGGGCCATTAAAAACCGGTTTGGCGCAGTCAACGAGCTGGGGGTATTTGCCATGACGGAAAAGGGGTTGCGTGAGGTGACCAACCCCTCGGCCATCTTTTTGTCACGCCATAAGGAGCAGGTGGCTGGCAGTGCCATTATGGTGACCCGTGAGGGGAGCCGCCCCATGCTGGTGGAGGTGCAGGCCCTGGTGGCAGAAAGTCATCTGGGTAACCCGCGCCGCGTTACTGTGGGGCTGGATCAGAATCGCCTCGCCATGTTGCTGGCCGTGTTGCAGCGCCACGGCGGTATTCCCACCCACGACCAGGATGTTTTTATCAACGTGGTGGGCGGCGTGCGTGTCACGGAAACCGCCGCCGACCTGCCGCTGCTGCTGGCGGTGTTGTCGAGTCTGCGCGACCGGCCACTGGCCAACGACTGGGTGATATTTGGCGAAGTGGGGCTGGCGGGAGAGATTCGCCCGGTGCAGGGGGGGCTCGATCGTTTACGAGAAGCGGCCAAGCACGGTTTCAAGCGGGCCATTGTGCCGAAAGGCAATGTGCCAAAACAGACCCAGCTCGATCTCGATGTGATCGCCGTACAACGTCTGGATGAAGCCCTTGATATCTTCTGATCACCCCTTTGCCCCACTGGATGAACGCCAGCGTCAGCAACTCTTTACCGAAGTGCTCCGCGCTGTGTCGCGCAGCTTCTATCTCACCTTGAGGGTGTTGCCCGGTGCGATCCGGGAACCCATCGGGCTCGCCTACCTGCTGGCCCGCGCGGCGGATACCCTCGCAGATACCCCCCTGGTGCCGGTGCAACAGCGACTGCTGTCTTTGCGCCGGCTGGAGTCCCAGCTGGACGCTGACCAACCTGGTGACGGGATCGCAGACCTTCCCAAACAGCTGGGACAAGACCAGAGCAATGCCGACGAAAAGAGATTGCTGCTGCTGTTGCCCCAGCTGTTCGCGCTGTTACATGCACAGCGCCCTGCTGACGGCCGGCGTATCCGTACCGTGGTGAAGACTTTGATCTCCGGCATGGTGCTGGATCTGGAGACTTTTCCCCCGGAGGAGAGCGCCGAGCTAAAGGCGCTCGATACCCCCCAGGCGCTGGAGCAATATACCTACCTGGTGGCCGGGTG
>JALTMR010000350.1 GCA_027001525.1 Gammaproteobacteria bacterium | reverse complement strand
TCGCTCTGCTCAACGTTCAGCACGAGTACGGCTTTGTGGAGTCCGCCGTCTACGGCTTTGGTGCCTCCGTCGGCTTCTCGCTGGTACTGATCCTTTTCGCCGCCATGCGCGAACGCATCATCGCCGCCGACGTCCCCGTGGCCTTTCGCGGCCCCGCCATCGCACTGATCACCGCAGGTCTCATGTCCATGGCTTTCATGGGCTTTGCCGGCCTGGTGAAGGGGTAAGCCATGCTAACTGCTGTTCTGGTGCTCACCGCGTTGGCTGTTGCCTTTGGGCTACTGCTGGGCTTTGCTGCGGTGCGCTTCAAGGTCGAAGGCGACCCGCTGGTGGAGAACATCGACGCGCTGCTGCCGCAGACCCAGTGCGGTCAATGCGGCTACCCCGGCTGCCGCCCCTACGCCGAAGCCATTGCCAAGGGCGAGGCCGAGATCAACCTCTGCCCCCCCGGCGGCGAAACCACCATGGTGGCACTGGCTGAATTACTCGGGCGGGAACCCACCCCTCTGGAGGCGGAAGAGAAACCGCCCATGGTGGCTGTCATTGACGAGCAGGTCTGCATTGGCTGCACCCTCTGCATTCAGGCCTGCCCGGTGGACGCGATTCTCGGCGCGGCGAAGCAGATGCACACCATCATCGAAAGCGAATGCACGGGCTGCGAACTGTGTGTCGATCCCTGCCCGGTGGATTGCATCAAAATGGTGGAGATCCCCGTTGATGCCAGCAACTGGAAATGGCCCGAACCCCGACAACCGGCGGAGAGTGGGACAAAATGATCCGCAAACTGTTTAAATTTCCCGGCGGCATCCACCCGCCACAGCACAAATACGAGTCGTCCAGCGCTCCCATTGAAAAGGCCGCCATCCCCAGGCGCCTGATTCTGCCGCTGCACCAACACATCGGCGAACCGGCGGAGCCAATCGTCAGTGTCGGCGAGCGCGTCCTCAAGGGGCAGAAGCTGGCCCGCGCCACAGGCTACGTCAGTGCCCCGGTACACGCCTCCAGCTCCGGCATGGTGGTGGCTATCGAGGACCGCCCCATCGCCCACCCCTCGGGGCTGAGCGACACCTGCATCATCGTCGAAACAGATGGCCAGGATGAGTGGGCCGAACGCACCCCCTTCGGCGACTACCGCAGCGCCGATGCCAGCCAGCTGCGCAATGCCATACGCAGCGCCGGCATCGTCGGCCTCGGCGGCGCGGGCTTCCCCTCCTACATCAAGCTCAACCCCACCAGCGGCAAAGCCATTGACACGCTGATCATCAACGGCGCCGAGTGTGAACCCTACATCACCTGTGACGACCGCCTGATGCGTGAACGAGCCACTGAAATCATCGCCGGCATCCACATCATCCGCCACGCCGTGCAGGCCAGAGCCGTGGTCATCGCCATCGAAGACAACAAGCCCAACGCCCACGCGGCCATGACGCAGGCGGCCAGCGACACCGATTTTGAGGTGCTTCAGGTGCCGACCCTCTACCCCCAGGGGGGGGAGAAACAGCTGATCAAAGTAATCACCGGCAGAGAGTGCCCCAGTGACGGCCTGCCCTTTCAGATTGGCATCGTGGTGCACAACGTGGCCACCGCTGCGGCCATTCACCGCGCCATTGCGCTGGGTGAGCCGCTCATTTCGCGCATCGTTACCGTCACGGGAGATGGCGTGCGCCAGCGCCGTAATATGGACGTACTGATCGGCACACCGTTCAACAACCTGCTGGATCAATGCGGCGGCACCACCCCCGATCTCAACCGCGTCATTATGGGGGGGCCGATGATGGGCTTTGCCCTGAAGAAGGAGTGTGTGCCGGTAGTTAAAACCACTAACTGCATTCTGGCGGCTACCCAGGACAACGTCGCGCCGCCCTCCTATGTCATGCCCTGCATTCGCTGTGGTGCCTGTGCCGAAGCCTGCCCCGTCAGCCTGTTGCCACAGCAGCTCTACTGGTTTGCCCGTGCCAAGGAGTTTGACCGCGCCCAGGACCACCACCTGTTTGACTGCATCGAGTGCGGCTGCTGCGCCTATGTCTGCCCCAGCAACATTCCGCTGGTGCACTACTACCGCTACGCCAAGTCGGAGATCTGGGCGCAGGAGCGTGAAAAGGAGAAAGCCGATCTCGCCCGCCAGCGTCACGATCACCGCCAGTCCCGCATCGAGCTGGCCAAAGTGGAGAAAGAGGCGCGCATGGCCAAAAAGCGCGCCGCGCTGAAAGCCGCTGAAGCGAAGAAAAAGGCCGCCGCGGCTGCAGGCAATGAACCGGAGGCCAACACCAAGCAGGACGAGATCAAAGCGGCCATCGCCCGGGCCAAGGTCAAAAAGGCACAGAGCGACGGCGCTCCAAAAAACACCGACAACCTGACTCCCGCGCAGCAGAAAAAGGTCGACGAGGCAAAGGCCCGCCGCGCGGCAGCCAAAGCACAAGAGTCACAACAGGATTAAAAGAACGGCCAACCCATGCCATTAAAGACGCCCAGTTCGCCCCACTTTCACGGCCCCAACACCGTCACCAAGGTGATGATGTGGGTCGTGCTCGCGCTGATTCCCGCGTATCTGGTTCAGGTGGCACTGTTTGGCCCCGGCATCCTCATCAACCTCGTCCTCGCGGCCACCACGGCGCTGCTGTGCGAGGCTTTCATGTTGAAGCTGCGCCAGCGTCCTCTGGCCATGTTTCTCTCGGATGGCAGCGCACTGGTCACCGCCATGCTCATCGCTTTGGCGCTGCCCCCCCTAGCTCCCTGGTGGATTCCCGTCATCGGCACCGCCTTTGGCATTATCTTCGCCAAACACCTCTACGGCGGCCTGGGCTACAACCCGTTCAACCCGGCCATGGTGGCCTACGTGCTGCTGCTCATCTCCTTCCCCATCGAGATGACCACCTGGCCGGCCACACTGCTCATTAATGACGAGCTGCTGGGAGTCGGCCAAAGCATCGCCCTGGTGTTTGGCGGCACGCTGCCCGACGGGCTGCGGCTGGATGCCATCACCATGGCCACCCCCCTCGACACGCTCAAAACCCAGTTGGGGCTGGGCCACGGGCTGGGGGAGGTCGTCTCCACCTCCAACATCTACGGCCGCATGGGAGGCACCGGCTGGGAGTGGGTCAACCTGGCCATTCTCGCCGGCGGCCTGCTGCTGATCTGGCGCAAAGTCATCAGTTGGCATGTGCCCGTCGCCATGCTGGGCAGCCTGGCAGCGCTGGCACTGGTCTTTAACCTGATTGACGGCAACACCTTTGCCTCCCCGCTGTTTCACGTATTCACCGGCGGTGCGCTGCTGGGGGCCTTTTTCATCGCCACGGACCCGGTCAGTGGCGCCGCCACCCTCAAGGGCCGGCTGGTTTTTGGCGCTGGCGTTGGCATTCTCACCTATATCATCCGCACCTGGGGGGGCTACCCTGATGCGGTCGCCTTTGCCGTGCTGATGATGAACATGGCCGCCCCCACCATCGACCACTACACGCAGCCTCGTGTGTTTGGCCGCACCAAGGGAGGCAAACCCAATTGCTGAAACAACAGATGACCCGAGCCGCCATGACGCTGGGCGGATTTGCCGTACTGGGCGCTCTGCTGGTGGGGCTGACGTTTGAGGGCACCAAGGATCGTATCGCCGCCAACGAACGCGAGTTTCTGCTGCGCTCACTCCACGCCATGATCACCCCTTCGGCCCACGACAACGATCTG
>JALTMR010000349.1 GCA_027001525.1 Gammaproteobacteria bacterium | reverse complement strand
GGTTGGCCAGGGCCTGGAACAGTAGATCGCGGTCGCCGTGCAGTGACAGTGGGTCGTTGATTGCCAGTTCGAGGGTTTGGCCTTTCTCGTCGGCCAGGGGCTCATAGAGTTCGACCACATCGCGCAGCAGGGGGGCGATCGCTACGGTTTTGAATCCTTCCCGGCGTTGACGGGTTTCGATGCGGGCGATGCGCAGCAGGGCGTTGAAGGTCTGCAACAGGCCGTCGGCGTCGGCCAGGGCCTGTTCGGCCAGTTGGGTGTCGCTGTGGCTGCTTTGTGCTTCGCTGCGTAGCTGTTCCAGCCGATTGCGCAGCCGTGCCAGGGGGGTGCGCAGGTCGTGGGCGATGTTGTCGGAGACGCGTCGCACGTCGTCCATCAGCTCTTCGATACGGTCGAGCATGGCGTTGAGGTTGGCGGCCAGGGTGTCGAACTCATCACCGCTTTGTTGCAACGGGATGCGGCGTGACAGGTCGCCTTCGATGATTTCGCGGCTGATGGTGTTGATGGATTCGAGCCGCCTCACGACCCGGCGGCTGAGCACGACACCGCCGATACCGCCCAGCATCAGGGTGATGAGGAAGCCGAGTATCAGGGCGCGGATGATGCGTTGCTGCGTCTCTTCCAGTTCATAGATGTCGCGCCCTACCAGCAGATGGAAGTCACCGGAGAGGGTGAAGCTGCGCGCCCGTGCCAGGTGGATTTCGTTTTGGCTGCTGTTTTCGAGGCGGAAGTTGAGCCAGCCTTCGGCGTTGGCGCGTGTGGCGGGCCACTGGTTGAGATTGCCGGCGATGGGGGTGTTAAACGCGGTGGTGAGCAGGTAGATGGAGCTGCCGGTGGGCTTGCGCGACAGCCGCTCGTTGATGAGGTCGATGAGGCCGGCGAGGCCGTCCATGTCGTAGCGCTCTGCCAGGCCGGTAATTTCAGCCTCGATGGTGGCATCAGTCTGTTGTGACATGTAGGCCGCGGTGGACCAGTAGATAAACCCCAGCAATACCAGCACCGAAGCGCCGAACAGTGCCATGTAGGTGAAGGCGAGGCGGAAGCTGAAGCTGCGATAGAGGCGCTGCGGGTTGCGCGCGGGTGTCATGACTGTGCCTGCTCGGCCGGGGTACAGAGGCAGTAGCCGGCACCGCGCACGGTTTGCAGCAGGGGCGGTGCGAAGCCTTTGTCGATCTTGTTGCGCAAGCGGCTGATGTGGACATCGATGATGTTGGTTTGGGGGTCGAAGTGGTAGTCCCAGACGCTCTCCAGCAGCATGGTGCGGGTGACGATCTGCCCGGCGTGTTGCATCAGGTATTCGAGAATCTGATATTCGCGGGGCTGTAGCTCGATGGTCTGGCCGGCGCGCCTGACGCGGTGGGTGAGGCGGTCCAGTTGCAGGTCGGCCACTTGCAGCAGGCTGTTGTCAGGCTTTGTCTCCCCGCGCCGTGCCAGCACCTCGATGCGCGCCAGCAGTTCGGCAAAGGCAAAGGGTTTGACCAGATAGTCATCGCCACCGGCCCGCAAGCCCTGTACCCGGTCGTCCACTTCACCCAGGGCGCTGAGGATGATGACAGGCGTTTGATGGGCTGCGCTGCGCAGGGTTTTGAGAATCGACAGGCCGTCCAGCCCCGGCAGCATGCGGTCGAGAATGATGATCTCATACTCGTTCTCCAGCGCCATGAACAGGCCGTCCTTGCCGTCATTGGCCTGGTCGACGCTGTGGCCGTGCTCTTTCAGGCCCTTGGCGATGTAGCCGGCGGTGTCGGCGTCGTCTTCAATGATGAGGATGCGCATGGCAGTTAATAGAGGTGCCCTTGAAGTATTTAATCGGTGGTTGTAGCGATTCTAGCGCTATATTGACGGTATTCTGGAATAAGTGAGTGTTTGTTGAAAAGAAATGTAAACTTATCCGAATGTTAGCTGCCCGACCCCATAACTGAAAGGGTTGAGTTGTTCCCCCCCCCCCCAATATTGGCAAAGGAGTTTCGTGCAGATGAAGAAGACGGAGTTTACCCCCCCGGAAAACAAGCCGAAGATCGACATCAACAAACCCGAAGACTTCAAGCCGGATGGCAGTTTCTGGCATCAGCCCAGCTCGGCGCTGTGGGTCTATCTGATCTTTATCATGGCGTCACTCTACTTCTGGCAGGGGGCGCAGGAGGTTCAGCGCAGCGAGATTCCCTACAGTGAATTTCTGCAACGGGTGGATCGGGGGGAGGTAGTTGATGCCATCGTCAGCAATAAAGTCATTACCGGTACTCTGACAGAAAGCGACCCCAAAACAGGCAAACCGCGCCATTTTGTCACCATACCGCTGTGGAACAACGACCTGGCCAAGGAGCTGGAGGAGAAGGGGGTTAAGTACACCGTGCGCCAGAGCAGCGACTGGCTGAGCAACTTCTTTTTCAGCTGGGTGTTGCCCTTTGGGTTTCTCTTTTTGCTGTGGGGCTGGATGGGCAAACGTATGGCGGGGTCGAGCAAGGGATTTCTCAACATCGGCAACCGCATTCGCATTCACCCTGAGGGGGACGTCAAGGTCACTTTCGAGGATGTGGCCGGGGCCGAGGCGGCAAAAATGGAGCTGGGTGAGACCATCTCCTTTCTGCGTGACCCGACGGTGCTGCAGGGGCTCGGTGGCCACGCCCCCAAAGGGGTGCTGCTGGTGGGACCGCCGGGTACCGGCAAGACACTGCTGGCGCGCGCCGTGGCGGGGGAGGCTCATGTCCCGTTTTTCAATATCAGCGGTTCCGAGTTTATCGAGATGTTTGTCGGCATGGGGGCGGCGCGGGTGCGCGAGCTGTTTGAGCAAGCGCGGCAAAAGGCACCGTGCATTATCTTCATCGACGAGCTGGACGCCATTGGCGGGGCGCGGGGCATGGCCCCGGTGATGAGCGGCGGTCACGATGAGCGCGAGCAGACCCTCAACCAGCTACTGACCGAAATGGACGGTTTTGACCCTTCCGTGGGGGTGGTGGTAATGGCTGCCACCAACCGGCCGGAGATTCTCGACAAAGCCCTGCTGCGGGCTGGCCGTTTCGATCGCCAGATCGTGGTGGACAAGCCTGATCTGGAGGCGCGCGTCGCCATCCTTGAGCTGCATAGCCGGCAGTTGAAAATGGCCGCTGATGTGGATCTGCGCGTGGTGGCTCAGCGCACTCCCGGTTTTGTGGGCGCTGACCTGGCCAATATCGCTAACGAGGCGGCCATTCTCGCCGTCCGTTACCACCACGATGCCGTCACCATGGCCGATTTTGAGGCCGCTATCGACCGTGTGATTGCCGGGCCGGAGAAGAAGAATCGGGGCCTGAACGCGCAGGAGAAACGCCGCGTCGCTTTTCACGAATCGGGCCATACGCTGGTGGCGGAGAGTGTGCCCACCGGAGAGCCGGTGCACAAGGTCTCGATTATTCCTCGCGGTGTGGCGGCGCTGGGCTACACTTTGCAACTACCGGTGGAGGAGAAGTTTCTCTCCACGCAGAACGAACTGAGGGACCAGATCGCCATCTTGCTGGGGGGGCGGGTGGCTGAGGAGATCATTTTCGGTGATGTCTCCAGCGGTGCCTCCAACGATCTGGAGCGGGCCTCGGAGATTGCGCGTAACATGGTGACCCGCCTGGGCATGAGCGAAAAGCTCGGGCCGCTGACCTGGGGGGTGCAGCGGGAGCTGCAATACCTGGGGCAGAGTAATGTAGAGCGTAACTAC
>JALTMR010000348.1 GCA_027001525.1 Gammaproteobacteria bacterium | reverse complement strand
TGATCTGGCGAAAAATGCGCTCGGCAAACGCTGGCGAATAGCCATTTTTGCGCATCCCCTCAAATAACTTGCGCTCAAACGGCTCCAGCCCGCCCTTGCGTTTCCAGGCGGCCATCGCCCGGCGCAGCTGATCCGCCTCCCCGGGGGTAAAACCGGCAGCCACAATGGCCAGTTGCATCACCTGCTCCTGGAAAATAGGCACCCCCAGCGTTCGCTCCAGCACACCCTTGACCGCCTCACTGGGGTAATCCACCGGCTCCAGCCCCTTTCGCCGCGCCAGGTAGGGGTGAACCATATCCCCCTGGATCGGGCCGGGGCGCACGATGGCAATCTGCACCACCAGATCGTAGTAACTGTTTGGTTTAAGGCGAGGCAGCATCGACATTTGCGCCCGCGACTCGATCTGGAACACACCCATGGTCTCAGCCCGCTGCATCATGGCGTACACCGCCGGGTCCTCCGCCGGCACATCCGCCATGGTCATCGGTTTGCCGCGCACCTGACTGATGTAATCCAATGCCTTGCGAATCGCCGTTAGCATGCCCAGCGCCAGCACATCCACTTTCAGCAGCCCCAGCGCCTCCAGATCATCTTTCTCCCACTGGATCACCGTGCGATCAGCCATCGCCGCATTCTCCACCGGCACCAGCTGCGACAGCGCGCCTTGAGAGATCACAAAACCACCCACATGCTGGGAGAGGTGACGGGGAAACCCCACCACCTCCGCCACCAGCGCAGCCAAGCGCTGCAACACCGAATTCTGCGGGTCAAAGCCCAAATCGCTCAGCCGCTGCGGTTGCAGCTGCCTGCCATCCCACCACTTGACGGAACCGGCCAGACGCTCCACCTGGTCCAGCCCCAACCCCAACGCCTTGCCCACATCCCGAATCGCACTGCGGGGGCGATACGTGATGACCGTTGCCGCCAGCGCCGCCCGCTCACGGCCATACTTTTTATATATGTACTGAATCACCTCTTCCCGGCGTTCATGCTCAAAATCGACATCGATATCGGGCGGCTCGTCACGCTCGCGCGAGAGAAAGCGTTCGAACAGCAGCGTCATGCGTGCCGGGTCCACCTCGGTAATGCCCAGGCAGTAGCAGACGGCCGAATTGGCTGCCGAGCCTCGCCCCTGACACAAAATCTGTTGCGAGCGGGCAAAACAGATGATGTCATACACCGTTAAAAAATAGGGCTCGTAACGAAGCTCGGCAATCAATGCCAGCTCGTGCTCAACCTGCTGCAACACCGCTGCCGGCACCTCATCGCCCCAGCGCCGGGCCATCCCCGCCACCACCAACTGGCGTAACCACGCGGCGGGGGTAGTCCCCTCGGGCACCAGTTCACGGGGGTATTCATAGCGCAGCTCATCAAGGGAGAAACGGCAACGGGCGGCGATGAGCAGGGTCTGTTCCAGCAAGTCGGGCGGGTAGATTTTAGCGAGCCGCGCCCTAGGTCGAAGGTGGCGCTCCGCATTGGCAAACAGCCGTCGCCCCAGCTGCGACAGGGGAGTATTGAGACGAATCGCCGTCAGCACATCCTGCAGCGGCTGCCGCTCCCGGCAGTGCATACGCACATCCCCCGCAGCACACAGGGGAATATGCAACCGCCTGCCCAGAGATTGCAGGCAAGCCAGGCGAAGGCGGTCCTCCCCATCCAGCACCAATGCCACCGCCAGCCACACGCGACCTGGCCACAACCCACTTAACCAGCGACCATCCGCCTCCGCCGGTTCGGGCCCCGGCAACCACAGCGCCAGACAGCCTTCCAGATCGTGGGATGCCAACTGCGCCCGCCCCAGTTGATACTCCCCCTTGGGGGCGCGGCGACGAGCGGCCGTGATCAGCGCCGAAAGACGGCCATAACTGGCGCGGTCCGTCGCCAGCAACACAAAACTCAGCCCATCCTCAAGCGTAAACTGGCTGCCGATGATCAACTGAAGACCGCACCGCCTGGCCGCCAGATGGGCCCGCACCACCCCCGCCAGCGAACACTCATCCGTCATGGCCAGGGCGCGATAACCCAGCTCATGGGCACGCTCCACCAGTTCGTCCGGGTGAGACGCCCCATGCAAAAAGGTGTAGTTGCTCATGCAGTGCAACTCGGCGTAATCAGGCAAAGAGACCATGCAGATACCACTGACCATCGCTCAAATCACGAAACACCCACAGCCTCGCCCCCTCGCCGTCCTGCGCCTGAAAGTAGTCCCGCCGCACCGGCTGCCCTGTCCACCACCCGCTTTCGATGCGCTCAGGGCCCTGCAACAGCACCACCCGAGCGCGATCCAGTCGTTGCGGCTGCGGCAACAACCAGGCCGGGCGCAGTGGCCCTACCCCCGGCTGCTCGGCTTTCCCAGCCTCCCCATGGACCCAGGCCCGCTCCGGGCGATGATCCGCCACGTCGGCAACGGTCTGCACCGCCTCCGGCCCCAAACGACTCTGAAGATCTTCCAGCGTCCGGAGCCAGTCCCGCCCCGCAGCCGGGAGGCCATCAAACAACGCCGGCTTCTCTTCGCCATAGGGCAGCAGCTCATCCACCACCAGCGCCACAGACGCCACCGGGGCAGGCAACAGCAGCCGGTTAAGATGCTCCGCCAGCAGCGCATGGAAGCGCTCACCATCGCGGCTCAACTGACACAACCCCACCACCACCTCCGTCGCCTCCCGCTGCTGGTGAAAAAGCTTGATCAGCAAACGACTTGCCCCCACATCATGGCGATGCAGAAACGCCACCAACCGGCCAAACAGCGATTCGGCAGCGGCGAGAATAAAGACGCTGCAATCACTTGCCATGTAGAGCTCTTCTGCAGCCTCAAAGCGGAGCGTCTGCGCCACCGTGCAACGAGGGTCGGCCTTCACACCGACAGCCCGGTCGAGAAAATCGAGCAACTCGACACCAAAACGGCGCGCCAGACCATCGCGCGGCAGACGCCAAAGATCACCCAAAACACGAACCCCTGTACGAGCCAGACGCCGCAAACACAGCGCCGACAGCGGCAAAGAGTGAATCGGTAACCGCGCCAGAGCCGAGCGCAACTGCTCACGCTGGCTCACGACCCGGTCGATGCCGTGCTGCGCCAGCAACCTGGCCGCTGCCGGCGTGGGGGCGGCGGCTACACAGAAGCGCCCCCCCTGGGCCGCCAAATCAGCGCAGATCCGCCGGTGCAGCGCCTTCAATCCGCCAAACAACTTCAAACTGCCGCGCACCTCCAGCAGCAGCGAATTGCCGTCCAGACTGACCTGCGAGGAAAAGTCCCCGGCCCAGGCCGCCCGGCGGGCCAATAACGCCTGCTCACGCGCCGGCTGGCGCTTTTCAGTCACCAGCACCGGGCAGTGTGCGAGTGCCGCGTTCAGCGGCATCCCCTGGGTGACACCGGCCTCAAGCGCGGCGGCTGAAGGAAGGTAGACCAGACAGCGCCCCGCCACATCAGCCACCACCGCAACCGGGGCACTGGCATCAAGCGCCAACGCCTCCAGCGCCAGTGCGGGAAAATCGATACAGAGCCACAGGGACCGGGACTGGGCCTGAAGCGGTGCCGGCTGTGGTGGCGACGGCGAAACATCAGGCGCCGAGGAGGGTACGCTCTGGCGCGAGGGAGGATCAGCAAACAGCGGAAGAGAGACCTGCTCCATTACAGCTCCCCCTCGCTGGCACGCTGGAGATGGGCCCAGGGCAGATCGACACAC
>JALTMR010000347.1 GCA_027001525.1 Gammaproteobacteria bacterium | reverse complement strand
AAGAAGATACCGAATTGCGTGGTACCAAAATCCGTTTTAAACCCAGCAGCGAAATTTTTGGGGGAGATACCGAATTTCACTACGATATTTTAGCTAAGCGATTGAGAGAGCTATCATTTTTAAACTCAGGTGTTCGTATCACGTTAAGTGATGAGCGCAGTGATCAGCAAGATGTATTTATGTACGAAGGTGGAATTCAAGCCTTTGTTGAGCACCTCAATAGAAACAAAACCCCCCTGCACCAGGCTGTGTTCCACTTCCAGGGTGAAAAAGACGGTATAACGGTAGAGGTCGCCATGCAGTGGAACGACTCTTACCAGGAAAACATCTTCTGTTTCACCAACAATATTCCCCAAAAAGATGGCGGTGCCCATCTGGCAGGGTTCCGCGCAGCACTCACCCGTACGCTGAACCAGTACATAGAGCGCGAAGGGCTGGCAAAAAAAGCCAAGGTTGCTACCAGCGGGGACGATGCGCGAGAGGGGCTGACCGCTGTACTCTCCGTCAAAGTACCCGATCCAAAGTTTTCTTCTCAAACCAAAGACAAGCTGGTCTCATCCGAAGTTAAAGCGGTTGTTGAATCGACGATGGGAGAAAAACTGGGCGAATATCTGCTGGAAAATCCCGGTGAAGCGAAAATCATCACCTCTAAAATAATGGATGCGGCCCGAGCTCGGGAAGCCGCCCGGAAAGCCCGGGAGATGACACGCCGCAAAGGTGCCCTTGATATTGCCGGCCTGCCCGGGAAGCTCGCAGACTGTCAGCAGAAAGATCCCGCACAATCAGAACTGTTTTTAGTGGAAGGGGACTCGGCGGGAGGATCCGCCAAACAGGGGCGAGATCGCCGATTTCAGGCTATTTTGCCTCTCAAGGGCAAAATATTGAACGTCGAAAAAGCCCGCTTCGATAAAATGCTTTCATCCGCTGAGGTGGGTACCCTGATTACAGCGCTTGGTTGTGGCATTGGTCGAGAAGAGTACAACCCGGACAAGTTACGCTATCACCGTATCATTATCATGACCGATGCCGACGTGGATGGCTCTCATATCCGTACGCTGCTTTTAACCTTTTTCTACCGCCAAATGAACGAATTGATTGAGAGAGGGCACATCTATATCGCTCAACCGCCCCTCTACAAAGTTAAAAAAGGTAAACAGGAACGCTACGTCAAAGATG
The DNA here is from genome assembly GCA_027001525.1 of Gammaproteobacteria bacterium. Classification (GTDB taxonomy): domain Bacteria; phylum Pseudomonadota; class Gammaproteobacteria; order Tenderiales; family Tenderiaceae; genus JALTMR01. The sequence goes on along the minus strand of JALTMR010000347.1, from coordinate 2,511 downwards.
ACAATGAGCTAAATCAATACCTGCTGCAAATGGCCCTGGATAATGCCCAACTGCATGTATCGGCTGACGTTCCCCCCATCAGTGGTGCCGCATTGGAGCAATTGGCCAACACCTACACCTCCGTTATGGCGACAGTAAAACGCTTGTCGATGCGTTACCACGGCGATATTTTGGAAAAAATGATCTACTGCCCTGAACTAAGCGCAGAGATGATCGCTGATTCGAATGCTTTGGAGACGTGGTGTGAGCAGCTTGAAAGTAGCCTCAACGCCGATGAAGATCTGGCAACCCATTATCAGCTGTCAATCGCCAAAAATGATACGGGGGAGGTAACTCACCTGCGCACCACAGAGCTGCGCCATAGCGTCCCGAATAATCGCGATCTACCCATTGAATTTTTTCGCTCCGGTGAATACCAGAGAATGGCGGAGTTAGGCAAACAGCTGGACGGCCTGCTCGCTGAAGGGGCCTTCGTCAAGCGGGGTGAGAGAAGGTTGGAAACAACCAGTTTCAAGCGCGCTCTGACGTGGCTGTTGGACGAAGGCAAACGCGGCCAGCAGATCCAGCGTTACAAGGGATTGGGAGAGATGAACCCCGAACAACTTTGGGAAACGACGCTCGACCCCGAGGTGCGTCGCCTGCTACAGGTAAAGATCGAAGATGTTATCGCCTCAGATGATATTTTCACCACCCTGATGGGGGATAATGTAGAGCCACGGCGTGACTTTATCGAACGTAACGCCATGAGTGTCTCCAATATTGATATATAGTAACCTGTTGTTTATAAAATAATTTTTATAAATTTTTTGCCAGGTGGCGGCAGCCTATGAGGCCAACGTCAGGGTTCAGGACGACGGCCACCGGCACCTGGCGGTTCAAGTGCCCCATTTTTCCTTTGTCATTAAAGGCCTCCAAAAAGGGTCCTCCTTCCAGGTGGTGGAGTATTTTTGGAGCGATTCCCCCCGCAACATAGACACCACCCAGTGCCATGGAACTTAGGGCAAAATTACCGGCTGTGGCACCATAGATACTGACGAATATGCTCATCGCTTGCCTGGCCAGGCTGTCTTCGCTTCCGTCCGCGGCCATGGCCACGGCAGCCGCTGCGTCTCCTTGTCTGAGAATAGACGCTAGCTGGCCGGGATCCCCTCCACGGTAGTGGTGTAAGAAACGATAGATAGTCATCAGCCCCGGCCCGGACAACACATCCTCACAAGCGGCTCTTCCCCTTTGTTTAATCAGATAGTCCAGCAGCGCGATTTGAGTTGCATCCCGGGGGGCAAAGTCTACGTGGCCGCCCTCGGTGCCCAATACTTCGTAGTGATCGGTACACCAAACGAGCAGTGCGACCCCTAAACCGGTACCGGCACCAATAACCAGTCGTGTTCCTCCTTCTCTTTGCTGGCCTTGCTGCAACTGAGTTAGCTCAGATGGCCCAAGATGCTCTATCCCATAGCCAATCGCGGAGAAATCGTTGACCAAGCGAACATTCTGGAGATGAAACCGCTGCTCCAGCTGGGCAGAATTGATGTGCCAGGAGAGGTTGGTGATCTTGGACACTGTTGCCCTGGCCTCGACCTCCACGGGGCCGGCAACACCAAAGCAGGCTTTTTGGAAGGAGGGATGGTGGAGGTTGTCGTACCGCGACACAAAGGCTTCGACAACGTGGGAAAAACTGTCGTAGGTGGCGCTGTCATAGCGGTGTCGGGCGATGACCTGAGTCTGGTCTCCCTGAACTTCAGATAGCTCTAACAGCGTCTTTGTACCCCCAATATCACCGGCGAGAACTCTCACAGTATCTATTTATTCCTTGAGCCGAGAGGCCGCCGCTGCGTCCAAGTACCAGACTTGTTGACCTTCGGGACGAATCCTCTCAACAGGATAACGCGCCTGTTCTGCTCTGTCTTTGGTCACCTGATGAACAATGTCTGCTTTTGCTTCACCGGAGACAAACATCCAGACGTTTCTGGCATGATTGATCATCGGGAAAGTGATGCTGATACGCCAGGTATTAAATTTCTCCACCCAAACGGCTGCCGCTCGGGAGTGGCAATTTTCCAGAATGTGTGTGCCAGGGAACAGCGAAGCAACATGCCCGTCGGGGCCCAGCCCCAACAACACCAGATCAAACTGGGAAACACCCTGATCATCTCGTGGCAGATACTGCCCCAGCTCCTCGTCGTACAGCGCGGCGGCTTCATCGGCGTTAGCAAGCTCACCGTGAATCCGGTGAATCTGTCCCTCACTCACTGGCACCTTGGATAGCAGTGTCTCCATTGCCATGTGAAAATTACTGTCGGGATGATCCTTCGGGACGGTTCGTTCGTCACCAAAAAAGAAACGAATATGCTCCCAGGGCATCTCTTCCGAGAAGGGACTCCCGGCCATCAGTGCGTAAAGGGCCTTGGGGGTAGTTCCCCCGGCCAGGGCTATGTGAAAGGGTCGTCCCTGGTCCACACTGGCCTTAACGAGGGCGAGCAGATCGGTTGCTGCGCGTTGACACAAGCCGGC
>JALTMR010000346.1 GCA_027001525.1 Gammaproteobacteria bacterium | reverse complement strand
GATCAGCGTATCGATCCGGTAGGTGCCTGTGTGGGCATGCGGGGGTCGAGAGTGCAGGCGGTGTCCAATGAGTTGGCGGGTGAGCGCGTTGATATTATTTTGTGGGACGATAATCCGGCACAGTTTGTCATCAACTCCATGTCACCGGCGGAAGTCGTCTCCATCGTTGTCGATGAAGACCGTCACACGATGGACGTGGCAGTGGAAGAGGAAAATCTCTCTCAGGCCATTGGCCGGGGTGGGCAGAATATTCGTCTGGCCAGCGAGTTGAGTGGCTGGACACTGAATGTAATGACCGAGAATCAAGCCGAGCAGAAGAGCGAAGAGGAGACGGCTGGCATACTTCACGCCTTTATGGAGCAGCTGGATGTTGATGAGGAAGTGGCCACCATTCTCGTCAACGAAGGCTTTGCCAGTATCGAGGAGGTGGCCTACGTGCCTGCCGCCGAGATGGAACAGATCGAAGAGTTTGACGAAGAGATGGTGGAAGAGCTTCGCAACCGGGCGCGCGACGTATTGTTGACTCGTGCTATTGCAACGGAGGAACAGTTGCAGAGTGCTCAGCCTGCTGAAGATCTGCTGAAGCTTGAGGGTATGGATGATGACTTGGCGCATCGTCTTGCGGCGAAAGGTATTGTTACGCAGGAAGATCTGGCCGAGCAGGCCGTTGATGACATAAGCGGCGTTGAAGGATTGGACGACGTGCGTGCAAGTGAATTAATAATGGCCGCGCGTGCCCCTTGGTTTGCTGAAGAGCAATAAGGGTAACGGATCGGAGCGAGGGTTTAAGCAATGTCTGAAGTAACAGTAAAGCAGTTGGCAGAGGCGGTAGGTACGCCTGTTGAACGTCTTCTTGAGCAGCTGGGAGAGGCGGGTATTTCCGTAAAGGATGCCGGTGCCAAAGTCAGCGACGAGGATAAGATGCGGTTGCTGAAGCATTTGCGAAAGGGTGAGGCCAAAAAGGATGTGGCTGCCGTCGCTTCGCCGAAAAAGATTACGTTGAAGCGCAAAACTGTCAGCGAATTGAAGACCAGTGTGCAGGGTAAGTCGAAGACGGTCAGTGTGGAGGTTCGCAAGCGCCGTACCTACGTTAAGCGCCCCGAGGGGGCGGAGGATGAAGCGGCCGAGCTGGCAGCTAACCCGGTTACAGCAGCAGGTGAAGCTGTTGCCGATAGCGCCGCACCTGTACCGGAAGAGAAAAAGGAAGAGGTCAAACTGACGCCGGAACAAGAGGCGGCAGCGCGCCAGGCGGCTGAAGAGGCTTCACGCAAGGCGGTGGAAGACGCTGTGCGCCAGGCAGCTGAAGCGGCTGCTCGCCAGGCGGCTGACGAGGCGGCCAAGGCCAGTGTTGTACAGGCGGCCGAGAAAGCGGCGGCTGCGAAGGCGGCGGCAGCACCTGCATCTGTACCCGCGCCGAGTGTGGATGCCGGTACACCGGCCTCACAGGACAAGAAAGCCAAGAAACGTGGCAAAGATGGTGCGACATCTTTCAGAAACAAAGACAAGAAAGCAGGCGGCGGTGGTCGTAAAGAGCTGCATGTGACCGGTAAGGGTCGTCGCAAGAAGAAAGGAAAGGCGGCGGGCAAAGGGCGCGTTGTGGTGGCTGAATCGCAGCACGCTTTTCAGAAGCCGGTGGCCCCTATCGTCCATGAGGTCACTATCCCCGAGACCATCAGCGTAGCTGAGCTGGCGCAGAAGATGTCGGTGAAAGCAGCTGAAGTGATCAAGGTAATGATGCAGATGGGGACGATGGCGACCATCAACCAGGTCATTGACCAGGATACCGCCAGCATTGTTGTTGAAGAGATGGGCCATAAGGTGCGCCTGTTACGTGATGATGACCTGGAAGTGGCCTTGCTGGAAACGGGCGGTGAACGGGGCGAAGAGGTGCACCGCGCGCCCGTGGTGACCATCATGGGTCACGTTGATCACGGTAAAACGTCTCTGCTCGATTACATTCGTCGCTCCAAGGTGGCTACAGGTGAAGCGGGCGGTATTACCCAGCATATTGGTGCTTACCATGTGGAAACCGGGCGCGGCATGATCACCTTTTTGGATACCCCGGGCCATGCGGCCTTTACCGCCATGCGTGCCCGTGGTGCCGGTGTGACCGATATTGTCATTCTGGTTGTTGCGGCGGATGACGGTGTGATGCCTCAGACTATCGAGGCGATCCAGCATGCCAAGGCGGCTGGTGTGCCCTTGATCGTGGCGGTTAACAAGGTCGATAAGCCAGAGGCTGATCCTGATCGTGTGAAGCAGGAGTTGGCGGGGCACGAGGTCATTCCCGAGGACTGGGGCGGCGACACAATGTTCAGCCACGTTTCGGCCAAGACAGGTCAGGGCGTTGATGAGTTGCTGGATGTGATTTTGCTTCAGTCCGAAGTCATGGAGCTGAAGGCGGTTAAAGATGAGCCGGCGACCGGCGCGGTGGTTGAGTCCAGCCTTGAAAAAGGCCGTGGTGCTGTAGCCACCATCCTGGTACAGAGTGGCACGTTGCGTAAGGGTGATGTGTTGCTGGTGGGCAAGGAATATGGTCGAGTGCGGGCGCTGTTTGATGAAAACGGCAAGTCGGTGACCGAAGCCGGCCCCTCCATTCCGGTTCAGGTGTTGGGGCTGTCCGGTGCGCCGGAAGCGGGTGATAGTGCCGTCGTTGTGCCGGATGAGCGCAAGGCGCGTGAGATTGCTCTCTTTCGCCAGGGCAAGTTCCGTGACGTCAAGCTGGCCAGCCAGCATGCGGCTCTGGGCAATATCTTTACCCAGATGGAAGAGGGTGCTGTTAATACGCTCAATCTGGTGGTTAAGGCCGACGTGCAGGGCAGTGTCGAGGCGCTGCGTGATTCGCTGACCGGTATCTCCAGCGATGAGGTGAAGGTTAAGATCGTGGCGAGCGGTGTGGGTGGTATCAATGAGTCAGATGTGAATCTAGCCATGGCCTCCAAGGCGATTATGATCGGCTTTAATGTCCGTGCCGATGCCTCTGCCAGACGCCTGATCCAGGAAAATGACGTTGATATCCACTACTACAGTGTGATCTACCATGTGATCGATGAGGTGAAGCAGGCGCTTTCCGGCATGTTGTCGCCAGAGGTTAAGGAAGAGATCATCGGTCTGGCTGAGGTGCGTGATGTCTTTAAAGCGCCGAAGATTGGGGCCATCGCCGGTTGTCTGGTGCTCGAAGGGGTGGTCAAGCGCAGTGCCCCGATTCGCGTGCTGCGTGACAATGTGGTCATCTATGAGGGTGAGTTGGAATCACTGCGTCGCTTTAAGGATGATGTGGCGACGGTTAACGCGGGTACCGAGTGTGGTATCGGTGTGAAGGACTACAACGATGTGAAAGCTGGTGACCAGATCGAGGTTTACGAGCGTGTCGAGGTTGCCAAAACAATCGATTGATTGTTGTAGCTGAAACTCTTCTGAGGCGTTTCCGCGTCTGGTCGTTGTTTGGGCCGGGTTGTCGGGAGCGCCTTTTGTTTTGATTTGATAGTGGTAGTGTTTATCGATGCCTAAGGAATTTAACCGTACACAGCGAATTGCCTCGCAAATTCAGCGTGAGCTGGCTCAGCTGATCCAGTTCGAGGTGAAGGACCCGCGCGTTGGGTTAGTCACCATTTCGGCTGTAGAGGTGAGTCGGGATCTGGCTCATGCCAAGGTTTATGTCACCGTGCTGGATCCGTCTCATGATGTGGTCGGCACCGTGGAAG
>JALTMR010000345.1 GCA_027001525.1 Gammaproteobacteria bacterium | reverse complement strand
AAGAGTGGCATCAAAATGTCTCACCTGACCGGGGATGATTCCCAGGCCGGGCGTCCCTTCATTCTCCTCACTGTGATCCAGCAACGCCTGCATGCCGAGACAAATGCCCATAAAGGGCTTACTGGCCGCCGCTTCGCGCAGCAGATCGGGTAAATTCAGACGCTCCAGCTCCGCCATGCAGTCACGCAGCGCTCCGACGCCAGGGAAGAGAATCCGGTCAGCGGCGCGAATCCGTTCGGCCTGGCGGGTCACCACCACCGTTGCCTCCGGGGCGACGAACTCCAGCGCTTTGGCTACAGAGCGCAAATTGCCCATGCCGTAATCGATAACCGCAATTGTATTCATGTTGAGCTAACTAAACTGGTACTGGCTAATGAAAGTAAGTGGATCTGCTACTGCACTGCGCCCGAATGACAACAAGGCATCCGGATGCGCTGCCTCACACGATCAGAGCGAACCCTTGGTGGAAGGAACCACCCCTTGCATACGCGCATCGGGCTCCAGCGCCATCCGCAGCGCCCGGCCAAACGCCTTGAAGATGGTTTCGGCAATATGGTGCGCATTGCGCCCCCGCAGCGAATCCACATGCAGCGTGACCTGCGCGTGGTTGATGAAGCCCTGAAAAAACTCGTAAAAAAGCTCGGTATCGAAACCACCGATACTGGCGCGGGTAAACTGCACGTTGAATTCAAGACCCGGGCGACCGGAAAAATCGAGCACGACCCGGGAGAGCGCCTCGTCCAGCGGCACGTAGGCATGACCATAACGGTAGATGCCTTTTTTATCACCCACCGCTTTGGCGATGGCCTGCCCGAGGGTGATGCCGATGTCTTCCACGGTGTGGTGAGCATCGATGTGCAGATCCCCGCTCGCCTTGATATCGAGATCGATCAAACCGTGGCGGGCAATCTGATCCAGCATATGGTCAAGAAAAGGGACGCCGGTCTCAAAGTGAGCCTTACCCGTGCCATCGAGGTTCAGACTCACCTCGATCTGGGTCTCCAACGTATCGCGTTTCACCGTGGCTATGCGCTCAGCCATTATTCATTCACTCGTGTTCTGTCGCCGGGATTGGGGACGGACAAGCATACTATTGAAAGCACACCAAGACCATCAGGAACTGGCCAGCGAGGCCTTCAGCGCCCGAAGGAAGAGCTGATTTTCCTGTGGCCGGCCGACGGTGACCCGCAGGCAATCAGCCAACAACGGACTCGCTCCGTCCAGATTCTTGATCAACACCCCTCGCGACTTGATGCCATCAAAAATCGACTGCGCCCGCCCCTGGGGCACCCGCAGTAAAATAAAATTGGCCGCACTGGGGAAGGCCTCAACGCCCTCCATCGCCACCAGCGCCTGCATTAACTTTTCTCTGTCCTTGCGAATCTGGGCTGTCTGCTGCTCAAAAATATCGACATAGGTCAGCGCCAGCCTGGCACTGGCCTGGGTTAACACATTGATATTGTAGGGAAGACGCAACTTATCGAACTCTCCCAACCACGCTGCCGGCCCGGCCAACAGGCCCAGGCGCAGACCCGCCAACCCCATCTTCGACACCGTCCGCATCACCAACAGGTTGTCAAATTCGCCCAGGCGCGACATGAAGCTGCCATCGGCAAAGGAGGTGTAGGCCTCATCCAGCACAACAATGCCCTGGGCCGCCTTGAGAATCGCCTCCACATCCTTTTCGTCGAACAAATTACCCGTCGGATTGTTCGGATAGGCCAGAAAAATCACTGCCGGCTGATGCGATTCAATCGCAGCCAACATCGCAGCCATATCAAGAGAAAAATCATCAGCCCTTAGCGGCACCCCCACATAGTCCATGCCGACAAAGGTGGCGATCATCTTGTACATGGAGAAGGAGGGTTCGGGGGCCAAAACAGAGCGCCCGGGCCCCTGCACCGCCATGGCAATCAGCTGAATCAGCTCATCCGACCCATTGCCCAGCAGCAGCGCCATCTCTGCGGGAATATCGAAAGCCTGGCGCATCTGCGCTTTCAGCTCTGCCGCCCCCGGGTCGGGATATCGGTTCATGGGCACGCACTGCAACATCTCCAGCCACTCACCGCGCAGGTAGGCCGGCCAGGTGTAGGGGTTTTCCATGGCGTCGAGCTTGATCAGGCGACCGGGGTCCGGCACATGGTAAGCGTTTAAGGCCCTGATTTCAGGGCGAACCCAACGTTCCACCCTGCCGTCCACGGCGGCTGTTCCATCAACTGAAGTCACATCGGCATCCAATCAGTTTTTGATCCGGTATTCTGCTGAACGGGCATGGGCAGTCAGCCCCTCACCTCGTGCCAGAATGGAGGCAGAGCCTCCCAGAAACGAGGCGCCCTCAGCAGAGCACATGATCAAACTCGAACGCTTCTGAAAGTCATAAACCCCCAGTGGTGAGGAGAAACGCGCCGTGCGGGATGTCGGCAATACGTGGTTGGGGCCAGCGCAATAATCACCCACCGCTTCGGCCGTGTAGCGTCCCATGAAGATGGCGCCGGCATGGCGGATATTTTCTACCAGGCCCTGCGGATCCTCCACGGATAACTCCAGATGCTCTGGAGCAACGTAGTTGGTCACCTTGGCCGCTTCAGCCATATCACTGACCTGAATCAGTGCCCCGCGCGCGCTGAGGGAGTGGGCGATCAGCTCGTTGCGCTCCATCTCCGGCAGCAGGCGCTCGATGCTCGCCTGCACCTTGTCGAGAAAGCCGGCATCGGGCGACACCAGAATCGACTGCGCATCTTCGTCATGCTCGGCCTGAGAGAAGAGATCCATGGCGATCCAGTCCGGATCGGTCTGACCATCGCACACCACCAGAATTTCAGAGGGGCCGGCGATCATGTCGATACCAACGGTGCCGAACACCATCCCCTTGGCGGTGGCCACGTAGATATTGCCGGGGCCGACGATTTTGTCCACCTGGGGAATGGTCTCGGTACCGTAAGCCAGGGCAGCGACGGCTTGCGCGCCCCCCACAGCAAAGACCCGATCAACCCCCACAATGGCCGCCGCCGCCAGCACCATATCGCTCACCTCACCATCGGGCGTGGGCACGACCATATCGATCTCGCTCACCCCGGCCACCTTGGCCGGCACTGCGTTCATCAACACGGAGGAGGGATAAGCCGCTTTACCGCCAGGCACATACAGACCCACACGATCCAGCGGCGTCACCTTCTGACCCAGCATCGTGCCATCGGCCTCGGTATAGGCCCAGGACTCCGCTTTTTGGTGTTCGTGGTAGGCATAGAGGCGCTTGGTGGCAAATTCCAGTGCCTCGCGCTGGGCAGCGGGAATACGTGCCAGCGCGTCGTGCAACCGCTGTTGCGGGATTTCCAGCTCCGCCATGGAGGCGACACTCATGCGATCAAAGCGGTTGGTGTACTCCACCACCGCAGCGTCGCCACGGCGGCGAACGTTGGTCAAAATGTCACGCACGGCGCTGCCCACCGCCTCATCGGAGACACTCTCCCAGGCCAGCAACTCGTCCAGCTGAGCCCAGAAACCATCGTCTTTACTGTTGAGTCGCTTCATTTCAAATGTCATTGCTATACCTCATGTCACTCTCGGGTGTCCGTGCGGGCAAAACGCGGCGACGCACAAACCCCGTACTGTTTAGTTGGATGCTTGACGCGCCACAGCTCGGGCAACGTTGTCGATGAAGGTCTTGACGGTGGCATGCTTCATCTTCATGGATGCTTTGTTCACAATCAGCCGTGAACTGATGTCTGCAATATGCTCTTTCGGTACCAAACCGTTGGCGCGCAAGGTATTGCCGGTGTCCACCAGATCGACAATGCCATCAGCCAGCCCCACCAGTGGCGCCAGCTCCATTGAGCCGTACAACTTGATAATCTCCGCCTGCTTGCCCTGGGCGGCAAAATAGCGCTTGGCGGAGTTGACGTATTTGGTCGCAATCCGCAGACGGGGCCCCGGAGTCATATCCTCCGGCCCGGCCACCATGAGTTTGCACCTGGCGATCTGAAGGTCGAGCAATTCGTAAATATTGTCACCCTCATACTCCAGTAGCGTGTCTTTGCCGGAGATACCGATGTCCGCCGCGCCGTAATCGACGTAGACAGGCACATCGGAGGTGCGAATCAGCACCAGCTTTACCTCATCCCGATTGGTGTCGAGAATCAGCTTGCGACTGGTCTCCGGATCGTCCAGCGGCACAATACCGGCCTCGGCCAGCAACGGTAAAGCGTCTTTATAGATACGGCCTTTGGATACCGCGATAGTCAGGCTGTCAGCCACGATGGAACCCCCTAAGCCGGCACGCGACGAATGCGCGCACCCAATTGCTGCAGTTTCTCTTCAATACACTCGTAACCGCGATCGATGTGGTAGATACGGCTGACCACCGTGTCCCCCTCACCCACCAGACCGGCCAGCACCAGGCTGGCGGAGGCGCGCAAATCGGTCGCCATCACGGGCGCACCGGTCAGCTTCTCCACCCCTTTGACGATGGCAGTGTTGCCTTCGACAGAGATATTTGCCCCCATGCGCATCAGCTCCTGCACATGCATAAAGCGGTTTTCAAACACTGTTTCGGAAATAGCGCCGGCCCCCTCCGCCACCGCATTCAGGGCGGTAAATTGGGCCTGCATATCGGTGGGGAAAGCGGGATAGGGGGCCGTGTGGATATCCACGGCCCTGGGACGTTTCCCGGCCATATCCAGTTCAATCCAGTCATCACCACACTCGATCCGGGCCCCTGCTTCGCGCAGCTTGCTCAACACCGCATCCAGCAAGCCGGGGCAGGTGTCTTTTAATTTCACCCGGCCGCCGCTGATCGCCGCGCCCACCAGATAGGTGCCGGTCTCGATCCGGTCAGGAAGAATGCTGTAATCTGTCGCGCTGAGGTTTTCCACCCCTTCAATAGTGATGGTATCGGTACCCTGGCCGCTGATTCTGGCGCCCATAGCATTGAGGCAATTGGCCAAATCCACCACCTCCGGTTCACGGGCGGCATTTTCCAATACCGTAGTGCCGTCGGCCAGCGTCGCCGCCATCATCAGGTTCTCCGTTCCCGTCACGGTGACCACATCGAGAAAGAGGCGCGCCCCTTTAAGGCGGCCGGCACGGGCTCGAATGTAGCCGTTCTCCACCTCGATCTCCGCCCCCATCGCTTCCAGACCGGCAAGATGGAGATTGACCGGGCGCGTCCCGATGGCACACCCCCCGGGCAGCGACACATCGGCCTGGCCATATTTCGCCAACATCGGCCCCAGCACCAGAATCGAAGCACGCATGGTGCTGACCAGCTCATAGGGGGCGACAAAGCTGTTGATGGTCGTGGGATCTATTTCAACATTGAGCTTTTCATCGATCGTCAACTGCACCCCCATGCGCCCCAACAACTCCATGGTGGTGGTGATATCTTGCAGATGCGGCACGTTGCGCACCATCATCGGCCCGTCGGCCAGCAGCGTCGCCGCCAGGATGGGCAGGGCGGCATTTTTTGCCCCCGAGATGCGAATCTCTCCGTTAAGGGGAGCTCCGCCGGTAATAATTAGTTTATCCATGAAAATAGTTACAGGGTATTAAGAGAGAAACACGTCTTGCATCGAAGACCACCAGACCCACTTGGTCTGTCGCCAAGCCAACCCACCGAATACATCGTTCCAGCCCCGGCCGGATCGAAACGGCATAGGATACCGTTAAAACGGGCTTTTTGTAAGCCGCTTGGCCAGACGAAAACAGGCGCTCAGGCGAGCGACAGGACCTTCTCCAGCCCGCTGACTTTGGCCATTTCCTGCAACTGGGCAGGCACATTGAGGAACGCCAGCCGTTTGTTGTGTTTTTTTGCCGCCCGCAGCCAGGCGACCAGCAGGGCCAGTCCGGCACTGTCACCCCGTTCCACCCCGGCCAGATCAATTTTTAACTCCTCGCTTCGGGCTGCCATCAGGCGCGATTCCTGAGCCAGCAGATCCGGCACCGTGCTAAAAATCAGCTCCCCCGTCAGTACCACCTCGCCGGAGTTCTCATCCAGGGTCAAATCAGCCACCGGTGGCATCCTTGTTACGTTGGGCCAGCTTCGCAATCAGCCCGTCAATACCGGCTTTGCGGATCTCTCTGGAGAAACTGCTGCGATAGCTGGTCACCAGGCTGACGCCATCGATAATAATGTCAAACACCTGCCACTCCCCACCCCGCTGGTGGAGGCGATAGTCGATGGGAATGGGAAAACTGCCCGGCTGCTCCACTTCGGTGCGCACGGTCACATCGTCTCCTTTCACCTCGCGGAAGGGCAAAAACTCGATAGCCTGATCGGTATAAGCGCTCAGAGATTTTGCATAGGTACGTACCAGCAGGGTACGAAACTCGGCGGTAAACGCGTGACGCTGCTCCGCCGAGGCCCGGCGCCAGTATTTCGCCAGCACGAGCTGGGACATGTACTCAAAATCAAAGTGGGGCAGAACAATTTTGTTCACCAGCTCGTAAATGCGCCCCGGATCCTGCTCCAGCAGCTGCTTGTCAGCCTTGAGCTTGGCCAGCATCTTCTCAGAGGTGGCCTGCACCAACGCCTGTGGTGATTGCATGGCACCCACCTGCACAGCAAGACCGAAGGACAACATCAGGATAACGACTAGTTTTTTCATGGCACTGCCTTGGCTCTTTCGGGAGCGACGCCGACGGCATTATCGAGCTGCGCTACGTGCATATTGTATTCAAAGGTGGTTTTCAGGTAGTCGGAAGCGGCCATCACGTACCCCTGGAAAGCCACCAGCATCTTGTCCGCCTGACCCAACCCTGCCTCAAAGTCGGTGAAACTGGCCACCATCCAGCGGCGGGCGGCGCGAGCAGCCGTCTCCAGCGCCTGAACCGATTCGTAGTACCCCTGAACCTGATGGTACTGCTCTGCAACCTGATACGGAATACCCTGCTGAGCCAGAGAAGACTTGGCTATCACCGCATTGAGGTTCGCCTCGGCGGCGGCCGTTTTCGCGTCCTGCACCGCCCCGGCCCACTTCCACTGCATCCCCACCACGGGGGTAATGCCGGCATCATTAAAGGGATCGTAAATAAAGGGGTTCTCTAACCGGTCACGTCCGGGGGAGTATGAGAGCACACCCGCCAGACCGGCGTAAACGTTCGGTTTGATTTCCGCCTTGCGTGCCAGCAGCAGGGAGCGACGCGCCTTCAGACCGGCTTCCAGCTGCGCCATCTCGGGCCGCATTTCAAGCGCCTGCCCTTGTAGCTGCGCCAATTCCGTGCCGGGCAGCGGCACAGGCCGCAGACGACGATCAGCCACCGACAGAGGCTGTGACAACCCCACCCCGGTGACCACCTTCAGGCCATCCAGCGCGATGCGCTCCATCGCACTGGCCTGTGCCTTATATTTCGCCACCAGCGCCTTACCCGACTGCAGGGCGTAGAGATCAGACTGAGAAACGTCACCCTCGCCTTCATCAAGCCAGTGCTGAACCAAATCGATCGCCCCCTGCAACCGCTTGGCGACGTCCCCCAGCAACAGACGGCTGTCTCGCGCCGCTAGGTAGCCGTAGTAGGCTTTCTTTACATCCAGTACGGTGGCCGCCTGCTGCACCCGGGTATCGCCCCGTTTGACATCGACATAGGCTTTGGCCGCCTCAGCGTAATTTTCCAGCTTGCCGAAGGTATAGAGCGGTTTGATGACTCCCACCTTGACGTAGAACCAGGGCGTCAGGCCGTCAATGCTGTAGCGGTCATCCCGCAGCTCGCAATTTCCCGGGGTGCAGGCATCATCAACAAAAATATCACCCTCCGCCACCGTGGTCAGGGCAATCCGGAAATCACCATCAATAAACCAGTCACCCCGGCCTTCCACCTCGGCGACCAGCGCCTGCGCGGCCTCAGCCAGGTGCTGGCGCTCCTCGATACGCGGATCGCTGGCCAGCGCTCGCGCCACCGCCTGCTCCAGCGTCAGCGTTTCAGCCGCAAGCGAGAAGGAGGCGAGCGCCAAGCCGGCAGCTAACAGAATCTGTTTCACTGACCATCGCCCCCCTCAGCAGCCTTGAACAGGAATTGACCGATCATCTCCTCCAGCACCAGCGCAGACTGGGTGATTTTGAACGTGTCACCGGGCTTCATGTAGGCCATCGCGCCGCCGGGTTCCAGCGCCACATACTGCTCACCCAGGAGGCCCGAGGTATAGATACTCGCCGAGCTGTCTTTTGGCAGCGTATCGTACTGATGCTCGATATTGAGCTGAACCACCGCCTCGTATGTTTCATTGTCGAAGCCAATTTTTTCCACTCGCCCGACGCGCACACCGGCCATGGTCACTGGTGCACGCTCTTTCAGGCCGCCGATATTGTCAAAGCGGGCCTCCAGTGAGTAACCGTTTTCACTGGCAAAGGCGCTCAGGTTGCTCACCTTCATGGCCAGGACAAACAGCGCAGCCAATCCCGCAGCGACGAACACACCTACGGCAATCTCTATGGATCTGTTCTGAAACATTTGCGATATCCCTTAATCAAACATCAGTGCAGTCAGGACGAAGTCGAGACTCAGGATGGCCAGCGAGGTATGCACCACGGTACGAGTGGTGGCCCGACTCACCCCCTCGGAGGTGGGTACGGCGTCATACCCCTCATAAAGGGCGATCCAGGCGGCGACAAAACCAAAAGCCACACTTTTGATGACCCCGTTCATCACGTCATCGAAAAAATCGACACGATTCTGAATCTGGGACCAAAAAGCGCCATCATCGACCCCTAACAGCCCCACACCCACAAAATACCCGCCCATCACGCCGATTGCGCTGAAAATAGCCGCCAGTAGCGGCAGGGCGATCACGCAGGCCAGAAAACGGGGGGCAATCACCCGCTTGACCGGATCGACCGCCATCATCTCCATGCCGGAAAGCTGCTCGGTGGCCTTCATCAACCCGATCTCTGCCGTCAATGCCGAACCGGCGCGCCCGGCAAACAACAGGCCCGCCACCACCGGCCCAAGCTCCCGCACCAGTGACAATGCCACCATGACGCCCAGCGACTCTTCAGCGCCGAAATCCACCAGCGTGTAGTAGCCCTGCAACCCCAGCACCATGCCGACAAAGAGTCCGGCCACAGCAATAATCAACAGCGACAGCACCCCCACCGAATAGAGCTGCTGAACCAATAAATGACCACGGGGTAACAAGCTGGGCAGCCCGGCCAATACGCGTAAAAGAAAGAGATTTCCCCGCCCCAGGCGCTCAAAAAAGAGCAGTGCCGAACGCCCCAGCCTTTGCAACCCACCCATCATGACTCGCCTCCCGCCAGCAGCTCTTCGGCGTAGTCAGGCGCCGGGTAGTGAAAAGGGACCGGCCCATCGGGCAGGCCCTGGACAAACTGTTTTACCCAGGCGGAGTCGGTCTCCTGCAAGGCTTTGGGCGTACCATGCCCCACCACGCGGCCATTGGAAAGCACGTAGATGTAGTCAGAAATGGCCGACGTTTCGGCCACGTCGTGAGAGACGATGATGCTGGTGAGATCGAGAGCATCGTTAAGCTTGCGGATCAGCTGCACCAGCACTCCCATCGAGATGGGATCCTGGCCGGTGAAGGGCTCGTCATACATGATCATCATGGGGTCCAGGGCAATGGCCCGTGCCAGCGCCACGCGCCGCGCCATGCCACCTGAGAGCTCGCTCGGCATCAGCTGACGGGCACCGCGAAGGCCCACCGCCTCCAGCTTCATCAACACCAGGTCCCGCACCATCGACTCGGGCAAGCGGCTGTGCTCGCGAATGGGGAAGGCAATATTATCAAAAACCGTGATATCGGTTAGCAACGCGCCACTCTGGAACAGCATGCCCATGCGTTTGCGCAGTTCGTACAGTTTGGAGCGAGAGAGTTTGTGAACATTCTGCCCGGCAACCTCGATGGTGCCGCGCTGAGGTTTGAGCTGGCCGCCGATGAGCTTGAGCAACGTGGTCTTGCCCGTGCCGCTGGGGCCCATGATGGCCGTGACCTGACCGCGACGGATGTCAAGATCGATGCCATCAAATATCTTGCGCGCACCGCGACTAAAGTGGAGATCGCGGATGCGTACGACAACTTCATCCATGCTGTTGTTTTTTTCCAACATTACCGTAGCAATAAATCGACAGGGGGCTCAGTGTAGAGCGATGCCAGCGGAAAGAGAAGCCCCCACGGGCGGGAACCAAGTAACCTTATGTAACGCTACTCCCCCGCCACCGTGACCTGCCGCATCAAAATCGAGCCGGTATGGATGTTGCCCCGGTGATCGACATCACTGCCAATGGCCTCAATCCCCATGAACATATCGCGCAGGTTGCCGGCAATGGTGATCTCATCCACCGGGTACTGAATTTCGCCATTTTCCACCCAAAAACCCGCCGCACCCCGCGAATAGTCACCGGTCACCATATTCAGGCCCTGCCCCATCATCTCGGTCACCACCAGCCCCTTGCCCATCTCCCGACACAGCGCCTGAAAATCGTTGTTGCCACACTCAACAAAGACATTCCGCACCCCACCGGCATTACCCGTGCTCTGGCGTTTGAGACGGCGGGCGGAGTAACTGTCCAGCACGTAACCCAGAGCCCGGCCATCCTTGACCCAATCACGCGCCTGAGTCGCCACACCCTCACGATCGAAGGGCGCGCTGTTGTTACCACGCTGCAACTGAGGGCGCTCATGGATCTGCATAAACGTCGGGAAGATCTGCTCATCCAGACAGTCGAGCAAAAAGCTTGACTGACGATACTGCGCCCCGCCGCGCATGGCCGAAAAATAACTGGAGATCAGACTACCCGCCACTTCAGCCGCGAAGATGACCGGCACAGTGGCCGTCTGTACACGGCGGCCATTGAGGCGGCGCACCGTGCGCCGGGCCGCCTTGCGTCCCACCAGGGCCGCCGACTCCAGCTCAGCGGGCACACGACTGGCGCTATACCAGTAGTCACGTTCCATGCCACCACCCTCCTGGCCAATCACTGTGCAGCTCAGGCTGTGGTGGGTGCCGCCATAGGTACCGACAAAACCGTGGCTATTGCCATAGACCCGGGCCGACTGATGGCTGGAGACAGCCGCCCCCTCGGAATTGGTAATACGGGAATCAAATTCGCGCGCCGCATTCTCAGCTTCATGAGCAATTTCAATTGCCTGCTCCGGCGCCAGATCCCAGGGGTGGTTCAGATCCAGATCGGGAACCTCCTTCGCCATCAATTCAGCGTCGGCAAGCCCGGCAAACTCATCCTCCGCCGTGTATTTGGCGATGCGGCAAGCAGCGGCCACCGTATCCCTGACCGCAGACGCCGTAAAATCAGACGTACTTGCCGACCCCTTGCGCTGGCCGATGTAGACCGTGACCCCCAGTCCCTTGTCCAGGTTGTGTTCAATGGTCTCCACCTCCCCCAGACGCACTGTGGTGGAGAGGCCGGACTCCACACTGACCCCGGCCTCCGCCGCGGTAGCGCCCTGCGCCCGGGCTTCTGCAAGAATATCGCTCACCAGACTTTCAAGCTGAGAGCGGGTTAAACTGGAATTTTTTACCACTGGCGTTTCTGCCATCGTCAATTACCTTAAAAACGTTTTTCGTGAATTAGCGATAAAACTGCCGCGCTGATTGTAATTCGTGCCGCATTTTGCGTTAATTTACGCCCCTGTCTGCCGGAGCTGCATTAAAACCATGTCTCACGACGATTACGAAGACGATCTCCCCCCCAGCAAGTCCCAGCGCAAACGCGAAATGAATGCGTTGCAGGATCTGGCGGCCGAACTGGTCAAACTCTCCGCCAGGGATCTGGCCAAAATACCGATGCCAGAGGAGCTGCTCGAAGCCGTCGAACATGCCCGCAGCATTACCAGCCACGGCGCCATGCGTCGCCAACGCCAATACCTCGGCAAGGTAATGCGGCACCTCGACCCGGAGCCCATCAGGACGGCGCTGGATCGCGTCAAGCAGAGGGGCATCCAGTCCACCTCACAGCTTCACCAGATCGAGCGCTGGCGCGACCGCATCATCGACGAGGGTCAGGAAGCCCTGAACGAATTCAGCACCCAATACCCCCAGGCGGACCGCCAGCAATTGCGCCAACTCATGATGAACAGCCGCAAAGAGCGGGAGCATTCCAAACCACCCAAATCGGCACGCGCCCTGTTTCGCTGTCTGCGCGAAGTGATCGACTCTGACGAGTAGAGACCGCCCCGTCAGGCGCTGGTGCCACCCACAGTCAAACCATCAATTCGCATCGTTGGCTGGCCCACGCCCACGGGCACACTCTGCCCGTCTTTGCCGCAAGTGCCGACGCCGTCGTCCAGCTTCAGGTCATTCCCCACCATCGAGACATGCCGCAGGGCCTCGGGGCCATTTCCAATCAGCGTAACCCCTTTGACCGGATAGAGAATCTTGCCCTTCTCGACCAGATAGGCCTCGCTGGCGGAAAAGACAAATTTGCCAGAGGTGATATCCACCTGGCCGCCACCAAAGTTAACGGCGTAAATCCCGGAGTCCACCGAGGCGACAATCTCCTCCGGTGAGTGCTGCCCTGCCAGCATGTAGGTATTGGTCATCCGCGGCATGGGCAGATGAGCATAAGACTCGCGCCGGCCGTTGCCCGTGGTCGGCATACCCATCAAACCAGCATTCATTTTGTCCTGCATGTAGCCTTTGAGAATGCCATTTTCAATCAGCGTGGTGCACTGCGTGGGGGTTCCCTCGTCATCAATATTGAGTGAGCCGCGACGCCCCGGCAATGTGCCATCGTCCACCACAGTGCACAGCTCCGAGGCCACCTGCTCGCCGATACGACCACTGAAAGCAGAGGTCTCTTTGCGGTTAAAATCACCTTCCAGCCCGTGCCCGACAGCTTCATGCAGCAAGATTCCAGGCCAGCCGGAGCCAAGCACCACCGTCATTGTGCCGGCCGGGGCAGGCTTTGCCTCCAGGTTCACCAGTGCCTGGCGCACAGCTTCACGGGCATAGCCCAAAGCATGTTCATTATCGTAAAAATAACGATAGTCAGCGCGCCCACCACCGCCGGAGGAGCCCTGTTCCCGACGCCCGTTGTCCTCCACCACGACGGAGACACTCATGCGAACCAGCGGCCGCACATCCCCCGCCAGGGTGCCATCGCTGGCGGCAACCAGCACCACCTGGTGGGAGGCGGCCAGACTGACCATGACCTGGCTGACGCGTGGGTCCTGGCGCCGCGCTTCGGCATCCACCGACTCCATCAGGGCCACCTTGTCGGCCTCGGGAATGCTGTCGAAGGGCTGCTCGGGCAGGTAGAGCGAGTGAGTATTATTGCTCGCCCGCCACGCCTGGACGCGACCATTGCGGCCCAGGGCGGCAATGGCACGGGCGTTCAATGCGGCAGCACTCAGTGCCGGCAGCTCGATTTCATCGGAATACGCAAAACCGGTCTTCTCACCACTGACAGCACGCACGCCAACGCCCCGCTCAATACTGTACCCCCCATCCTTGACGATGCCGTCCTCCAGCGACCACGACTCGTAGCGGCTGGTTTCGAAAAAAAGATCGGCGTGATCGACGCCATGCGCCATGATATTGCCCAGCACCTGTTGCAGATGATCTTCATTCATTGACGCCGGGGCCAAAATCACATCACGGGCGATGT
>JALTMR010000344.1:2043-3713 GCA_027001525.1 Gammaproteobacteria bacterium | reverse complement strand
ATATAAAGGTTGCCATGAACGACAGGGTTGCAGATACCCGAAGCAAGCTCTCCAGGTTGGGCTTGTTGCCCTTATGGATATAGTCGGCTATATGCGGCTCAATAGCCAGATTTAGAATCAATAAAGGTAGCGCCAGAATGTTATAGAATTTTAGAGCCACACCGAATAATGCAGCGGACTCGTGCCCAGAGAATGCGCCGACCACCCATAACGCACTATTGGCCGTCAAAAAAGCGGAAACATTCAGGATCGCCACAGGCCATGCATTGCCGTACACTTCTTTAATACTTACATTGGTATGAAAACTCGTCAATCCGACCAGGCCCGCCAATTTAAGCAACCCAGTTATATTTATAAAAAGCGTCACAATGAACCATATCTTTACAACCTCTTCCAAATCTAGAGAATCATAGAATATAGATAGCGCCAACAGCAGCATTAACACTGCCATGCTTTGCGCAGACATATCCAACCCGACCCCCCATGCATGCTGATGCATGGCGCGCAAAGACTCGCCTATAGGAGCGGAGAGCGACACGATGGCTGTCCATGCGACTATCCAGCCGGAGAGGCGCGCCAATCCTTCTGCCTGAAAGACCCCACGGAATATCCATTCTGCAATACCCGAGGCCAAGACTAGGGAAACAACACCGGTAGACACTAAGCCGAAACGCAAAATTGCCACGATAGTCTGTCGCAGCAGCTCCGGGTCGCCTTCATTCCGTGCCTGAGAAACAAGTCGCAATGTAGTTTGCTTTATACCAAGGCGCATTAGAATCGCTAAAAACATCACGACACTGAAGGCAATGAAATATTGTCCGACTTCGTCCACCGACAAAAGTCGAGCAACAGCCACATTTATGAGGAACGCAGAAGCAATACCGAGGATCCGTATTACTGATGCCCAGGCCAATGCAGACACAATTCGCTTCATGCCGTCACGCCCAGATAAGTAAGTGGAAATGCATAGTAGCGGCAACTGGACGTCGCCCGCTGGCAGGCAAACAGGGTGCTTGGCAACTCTCCTCTACGGATATCTTGCCTAACGGGCGGCAGCTTGGACGCTGGGTCGTGCTATACACCTTGGTGCAGAAACGCTTTCGGCGAACACCGATGGCGAAACGGTATTGCCGCGGCAGAGCCACAAGCTGACCCACAGCTTCAGCCCCGTTTCCCTGGCCGGGGGTTGGATGGGGCGTGGATCGATTGCCCACCCACAAACGGAGGAGCTGACGGGAGGTATAGCCCACATATCTGGTCACCCATCCAAATATCCCTCCCGCGGCAGGTAAAGGTAGATCTCCTGGACGGCCTCCATGGGGGACAATCCGGTGGTGCCCATCTCCAATTCCACGGCCTCGAGCAACTTGCAGAAACTCGCGACAAGGGTCTTCCGGGAAAAATTCATTCGATTATCTCCGGGAATCTCTCCTCAACCTTTTCAAGTAGCACCTCCAGGATTTCCAACAGTCTCCCGGCACTTTCCACAGCGAGTTGCAACCTTGTTTAACGCCTCTCTGTGTACCAGGCAGGTGGCGAGCGCCTGTTGCAGAGCCAACATCTCCGGAAACGTCTTCACAGTTTCACCCCCGTTTCCCTGGCCACGCGCTCAATGGGGCGCGAGTTTTCCGGATGCTCGATGACGATATCGATCTTTCGTTCGCCCAGGG
>JALTMR010000344.1:0-2033 GCA_027001525.1 Gammaproteobacteria bacterium | reverse complement strand
CCCGCCGAATGCTGTCAGTCTGTTCCCGAGTAACCCGCATGGTTGTCCTTTCAGGTTATGTGCGTCGCGAGGGAAGCTTTGAAAAATTCAAATTGTGACTACTTCCACTTCTGGGGATGGCTTGCTCCTGCTCCCCTCCCAGCCTTCCCCCGCAAGCGGGGGGAGGGATTGGTTTAGCCCCCACGAGGGGGTAGATTGGTTGTGTTCCCCGCGAGCGGAGGGATTGATTGTGCCCTCGGCACAAGCGGGGGAGGTGACATCGGCGGGCTATTTCCTTCGCTCGGTCATCCGTGCCCGCAATTCTTCGGGAGTCAGAATGGGCAGGGGATAGCCGGCCTTGCAGGCCAGCAGGTCGCCATCCCCGGTCACCAGTGCGTCTGCCCGTGCCTGCAGGGCGAGCGCCAGGAATACCCGGTCGTTCGGATCGCGGCAGTCCGGCCAGGGCTCTTCGCTGGCCAGCTCCACAGTTTCCGCGAAGGGAAGAAAGTCGCCGAGCAACTCCTCCACCTCGCCTCGCGTGAGATCGAATTTGGGATAGGCGAGCACGCGAAGCAGTTCCTGCGCGGTCTGTGTACACACCAGTGGCACCAGTCCGCCCCCCGCCCAAGCGGCCCGCAGCCAGGACAGCCGTCCCTTGGCGAACAACAGGGCGGAAACGACACAATTGGTGTCGAAGACGACCCGCATGGTCACTTGCGGCGAGCCCATTCGATGGCTTCATCGACGTCCTGCTCTCTGATGCCCAATTTTTCGAGCTTGGCCCGCACCTCGTCGGCCCGCCCAGGGCGCACCGGCACCAGAACGATGCGGTCGTCCTCCGCCCGCACCTCGAAATAGGTGGCGTCGGGGAAACGTTCGACCACGGCCTTGGGCAGGGTGATCTGGTTTTTGGAAGTCTTCTTGGTCAACATTGGTAGAAATTCCAACTTCAGGATAGTAAGGAATCATACCATCCTTTCCATGAGGTGATCCTGTACTTGCCATCATGGAGCCCTCACAGAAGCCCTGAAAAATTCGGATTCTTACCGCTCCCACTTGTCCCCCTCCTAACCTCCCCCCGCAAGCGGGGGAGGGATTGCTCAGAGTTTCCTTAACCGCCCCCCGCAAGCGGAGGAGGGGTCAATCAGAGTTTCCCTCATCCATCCAGATACCCCTCCCGCAGCAGATACAGGTAGATCTCCTGAGCGGCCTCCATGGGAGACAGGCCAGTGGTATCCACCCGAAGCTCCGGCTTCTCGGGCACCTCGTAGGGGTCGGAGATGCCGGTGAACTCGGGAATCAGGCCCTTTCGCGCCTTGGCGTACAGCCCCTTGCGGTCGCGGGCCTCGCATTCTTCCAGCGGGGTGGCGACATGGATCTCGATGAAGTCGCCATGTTCCTCGATCATCTCGCGCACCGCGCGCCGCGTCTCGGCGTAGGGGGCGATAGGGGCGCAGATGGCGATGCCACCGTTCTTGGTGATCTCGCTGGCGACGAAACCGATGCGCTTGACGTTGAGGTCGCGGTGTTCCTTCGAGAAGCCGAGTTCGCTGGATAGGTGCTGACGCACGATGTCGCCGTCGAGCAGGGTGACGGGCCGGCCGCCGGCCTCGACCAGCTTGGCATAGATGATCTTGGCCAGGGTGGACTTGCCGGCGCCCGAAAGGCCGGTGAAGAACAGGGTGAAGCCGACCTGCGAACGGGGTGGACAGACCTGGCGCAGATTGTCTATGACCTCCGGATAGCTGAACCATTCGGGGATCTCGCGGCCGTGCTGCAGGGCGTCCTTGAGCTGGGCCTCGCTGAAGGTCTCGGCCGCCAGCCCCTGGGCACGGATGGCGCTTACCGGCAGGAAGCGCCGGCGCTCGGGCACCCAGGCGTGTTCCTCGACCGGAACCATCTCGATGCCGAGATCCTCCCGGTGCTGCGCCACCAATGCCTGGGCATCGTATTCGCCGTAGAAATGTTCCTCGCCATTGCCGTTGACCGGAGGCGAGGCATGGTGCGGCCCGACGATGAAATGGCTGCAGCCGTAGTTCTGATGGACGATGCCG